>JALSHP010000162.1 GCA_026982175.1 Campylobacteraceae bacterium | reverse complement strand
ACCGATGAGTAGCATGTAGATGTTATCTGAAAGAGCAGCCGTGACGGAACCGACGATGAAGATAACCAATCCAAAAAAGAGGACAGGCTTACGCCCAAATTTGTCAGACATCATTCCAAAAGGTACTTGGAAAAGTGCTTGAGTAGCAGCGTAACCACCCACAGCTAAACCTGCTAAAAAGGGCGTAGCCCCTTCCATCTGTAAAGCATAAAGCGAGAGGATTGGTAAGACAATAAAAAGTCCAAAAAATCGCAATGCGACAATGAAACTTAGAGGCATGATTTGTTTAATCATAGGTATATCTCCAATAGGGTAAAATTATTTTTATTATAGACAAAGAAGGTTAAGGGCTAATGAAAATTGTTTTGGCAACAGGGAACAAGGGTAAACTTAGAGAGTTTCAAAATATGTGTGAGGCTGAAGTGGTCGCTTTTTCAGAGATTTTAGGAAAGATTGAGATTGTTGAAGATGCTGATAGTTTTAAAGGCAATGCCCTCATTAAAGCTCGTACTATCTATGAGAAACTTAAAGATAAAAATGCTATTGTGGTCTCTGATGACTCTGGTATTTCTGTGCCTTTGCTGGGTGGTATTCCTGGGATTTATTCGGCACGTTATGCAGGAGAAGAGGCAACAGACAAAGAGAATTTGCATAAGCTAGTAGAAGCCGTGAAAGCACAAGGTGTTGAAAAAACACCTGCTTATTATACGGCTGCCATTGCCATTGTGAGCCGACATGGTGAGTATGTGGTGCATGGTTGGATGCATGGTGAGGTTTTGAGTAGTACACGAGGTGAAAAAGGTTTTGGCTATGACCCGATGTTTGTTCCTGATGGATATGACACAACCTTAGGAGAACTAGACGATGAGGTGAAAAAGAGCATTTCACATCGTGCTAAAGCATTAGCCCTTGCCAAACCCATCATTAAAATGTTACAACGATAAAAATTAAAATAAAAAAGGAAAAAAATGATAGTCAATATAGTCGCTGAAGTAGTCAAAGCATTAAATGCAGGAGTCTTAGATAGTAATAAAGCCTTACATGAAAATATTTTGGATTTATTAGAAGAGAATCCCTTTGTATGGCGAAAAGATTACACCATTGCTGTTAGTAAAGATAATACAAAAACAAAAGTTGCCAATCTTATGGTTTGTAATAAGTTAGATGAGACCCCACAAACATTTAAAGTAAAACGTGAAAAAGATTATTGGCGAAAGCTTGAAGCAAGAGAGGATTATGAAGCCGTGGTTGAGTGTTCACTTTTTCCTCTTGATACCCCTCTTTGTCATATTGAGACGATTGGACGAAACATCATGCGTTCACGCAAAGAAGTTCCTGCTGTGGGCTTAAAAGGATTTGTTTGGGTGGTACGAATTGCCCCACAGGAAAATCTTGATACTTTGTTTAGTCTCTATTTTAAAGAAGATTTTATTACACTCAATCAAGATGAAGCGAAATACTATATTGGATGGACAAAGAGTTTGAAAACCTTAGATATGCGTCACTTCATTTGTGACCCAACCGCGAAAGCTCCTAAAACTGAAGTGGTAGAGTTCTCAACTGAGGTTGAACCTGACCCCAATATGCAAAAGGGCTAAAATGGCAGATGGAACAAAAAGAGCTGACATTAAAAGTGGTAGCGAAGTAAACATTGTGCTAAAAGAAGACCAAGATACAGGACACCTAACTTGGGGAATTGTTCGTGATATTTTAACCAAGTCCAAAACCCACCCTCATGGGATTAAAGTTCGCTTGATGAGCCGTGAAGTGGGTAGGGTTAAAGAGATTTTAAAATAGATGTTCAAAACCTCTTTTCTTTTAAAAAATGCTCATCTACAAACGCTTTTTGCCTCATTTTTTAGAAAAGAGAAGTTAGAAAAAACAGAACTAGAGACGTTTTGGCTTGATGATGGTGATTTTGTAGAGTGTGTATGGCAAAAGGAAAAACCTAAAGATGAACGCCCCATTGTGGTACTGTTTCATGGTCTGGCTGGTTCGGTGAACTCGCCTTATATCATAGGACTTATGAACGCTTTAGAGCACAAAGGCTTTGCTTCTGTCCTCATGCAGTTTCGAGGGTGTGGGCAAAAAGAGAACTTAAAACCCTATGCTTATCATAGTGGTGAGACCTCTGATGCCAAAGCATTCATAGAGTATTTAAAAACTACTTATCCTAAAAGTAAACTCCACGCCGTAGGGTTTTCTATTGGTGGGAATATGCTTTTAAAACTCTTAGGAGAGTGGGGTAAACTTTCACCTATTGAGTCGGCTGTTTCTGTTTCAGCCCCTTTACGCTTAGACATTTGTGCGAACACCATCGAAAAAGGCTTTGCACGTGTTTATCAAAACTATCTACTCAAACCTTTAAAAAAGACGCTCATTGGAAAATACGCCAAATTTGAGATGCAAAAGCTCTTAAGTCTTAGCAAAGATGAGGTGCAAAACATCAAAACCATTAGAGCGTTCGATGACGCTTATGTAGCTCCAATGTTTGGATTTTCTTCGAGTGCAGATTATTATGCCAAATGTTCAGCACGACAATTTTTAAAAGATATTGAGACTAAAACGCTTATTATTCATGCCTTAGATGACCCTTTTATGTCTTCAGATATTTTACCCAATGAAGATGAACTCTCTTCATCTATTACCTTAGAAGTTAGCCCACATGGTGGGCATGTTGGGTTTGTAGGTGGAAGCTTTAGAACGCCTGTTTATTGGTTGGATGATAGGATTGCTGGGTTTTTTAGTAGGGTGGATTTTATCCACCATTAAATAAAGTTGGCATAAAATTATGTATTGCCCAAAGGCTTATAAAAATTAATATAACAACTTCACCTAAATATCAAAAACTTCCCTAAACGAAAATTCAAAAGAGCATTCATCTTCTAATTTAAAAGTAAAGTTTTCCTCTTTAAACTCTCCTTTGAGTTTGTATTTTCCTTTTTTAAGCTCATACACCTCAGCAAACATTCCTGCTGGTTCTACCAAAATGTAGTATTTTACCCCATTTTGAGCATAAAGAAGTGACTTGAAGTTTCGGTCTTTGCCTTTTGTTGAGGGGGAGAGAACTTCAAAAATGATGCTAGGGCTTTGAGACAAATAAGCTTTT
>JALSHP010000161.1 GCA_026982175.1 Campylobacteraceae bacterium | reverse complement strand
CAGGCATCTCAATCAAAGTAACTTTAATGGCTTCATTTTTTTTAAGCTTCAAATAGATGGTTTCATCCTCTGTTTTAGAGGTGATTTCTGCCTTATAGTAGCCCATACTATGGGCATAATTTTCAAGATTTTGTTTAAAGTCAGCAATCTGCTTAGATTCAAAGGTGGGATTGGACTTCCATATTTTATAGAAAGCAGGGTAGTCAATGTGACAAACTTTGAGTAGAGTGGCTCTATCAAACTCTCCACTCACAAAATCGACATCACCAGTGAATTCAATGTTCTTAAACGTTTGTCCATTTAAAAATAATGTGAATAAAAATAGAAGTATGAGATGCTTTTTTAATATAAAATACTTTTTCATGGTCGCAATCATAACATAAAAACTTAAGAGAATATAAAAGTAAGAGATTCAAGGAGATGGTGATCACGATTGGACTTGAACCAACGACTTCTTCCATGTCAAGGAAGTACTCTACCACTGAGTTACGCGATCATTTAAAATAAGTGTGGGATTATATTTTTTTTTGACTTAAATAGAGGTTATGCTTTTGGCTTAAACCCTTGAACTTTTTACTTTTTTCTAAGTTTTACTCTTTGTGCATGGGTTATGGCGATTGCCATAGCATCAGTAATATCCAAAGGTTTAATCTCTTTTTTAATCTTTAAGAGTCGCTTAACCATAAAAGCTACTTGCTCTTTGGTCGCTTTTCCGTTACCTGTAATTGCCTTTTTCACTTGTAAAGGAGTGTATTCATGGTAGTCGCCAATGGCTAACAAAATTTTTAGCGTAATCGCTCCACGAAATTGTGCCAATTTCAAAACTGTTTGAGGATTATGTGCATAAAAAATATCTTCTATCGCAACTTCATCGACTTGATGGGCATCTAAAATGGTATCTAAACCAATAATCAATTCACCTATCTGCTCTTTTAAGATATTTTTTTTAAATTTAAGTATCCCTGCTTCAACAAGTGAATATTGTTCACCCTTAATATCTAGCACACAATAGCCTAAAATTCGGCTTCCTGGGTCAATTCCAAGTATTTTCATTCACATCCTTATTCACAGTGTGAATAGTTTAAACACATCTGCTTTTAAACCCATATTTTAGCCTATTTTTGCTAAAATTCACAGAATTATTCACATTAAGAATTGGAACAGCATGAACATTGGAAACATAGTACTTAAAAAACTTAAGCAAGAAATCAGTAATTCAGAATGGGAACGCTACATTAAAACCCTTAACTATGATGAGAATGCTTCACGCTCAAATTTAGCACAATTTTATGCCCCTAATATGCTTTTAGCCAAATGGATTAAGACCAAATATCAAGATAAGATAGCCCATCTCTTTGAAGTTGAATCTGATGTACGCCCTCAAGTCATCATCTCGGTGGGTAAAGGGAAAATGGCGACCAAAAGCCAACAAAATATTCACGTGCAAAATGACCAAAAAAATCAAACAAAAAGCACCATTTTAAACCCCTCTTTTACCTTTGAAAGCTTTATTATTGGGGATTCTAACCAATTTGCCTACACTACTGCTAAATCGGTTGCTGAGAAACCAGGGGCTATCTACAACCCTCTTTTTCTCTATGGTGGAGTTGGGCTAGGTAAAACACACCTTATCCAAGCCATCGGTAATCACCAAATCGCCATGGGGAAAAAGGTCATCTACACCACCTTTGAGCAGTTCATGAACAAATTCACCTCTCATCTACGCTCTCAAACCATGGACAGGTTTCGTGACCACTTTAGAGAGTGTGATGTGTTACTCATTGATGATATTCAATTTTTAAGCCGAAAAGAGCAGACCCAAGAGGAGTTTTTTCACACCTTTAATGAACTGCACCAAGCCAAAAAACAGATTGTTATTACCTCCGATAGACAGCCCAACAAAATAGCAGGACTTGTTGATAGACTTAGAAGCCGTTTTGAGTGGGGGCTTATGGCAGATATTCAACCCCCAGGGTTAGAGACCAAAATTGCCATTATTCAGAAAAAGTGTGAAATAGATGGTATTAGCTTAAATCAAGACATCATCAACTTCATCGCTTCCAATATGGGCGACAATATCCGTGAAATTGAGGGAGCGATTATTAAACTTAACGCTTACGCAGGTCTTATGAACCAAGAACTCACGCTTGATTTTGCTCAAAATGTCATCAAAGACCAACTCGCAGAGAAGCAAACTAACATCACCATTGATGATATTGTCAAAGTCATTTCTAAAGAGATGAACATTAAACTCTCTGACATAAAATCTAAAAAACGTACCAAAGATGTGGTAGCAGCACGACGAACTTCT
Organism: Campylobacteraceae bacterium; assembly: GCA_026982175.1. Taxonomy (GTDB): domain Bacteria; phylum Campylobacterota; class Campylobacteria; order Campylobacterales; family Sulfurovaceae; genus UBA1140. The sequence continues at coordinate 808 of JALSHP010000161.1, read as the reverse complement.
ATCTACCTCACACGAAACTTAACGGCAAACTCCATGCCACAAATTGCCGTTTACTTTGGAATGAAAGATCATACTGCTGTTTCTCATGCCATGAAAAAAATTAATGAACTTGTTGAAAATGACGAAAACTTCAAAGTTTTACTCGAAGAGTTTGCCAATAAAATCACATCTCAACAGAACCAATAAACCTCCCTAAAAAGTTAAACTAAAGAACTAATAAAAAAAGATATAATTCAATAAGTGAAAAGATGTGAAACTTTTAGAAAAAATAAATGTTCTGTAAAAGCTACAAAATATAGCTTCAAAGAGGTTTTTCACCTTTTCAACCAGAACTACTACTGCTACTACTTATTTAAATAAAATAAGGGAAAAAATAAAATTAAGATACAAAGGATTAAAAATGAAAATTCGTATGGAAAAACCTTTAATTGAATCTATACTCATAAATTTACAACCTTTCTTAGAAAAAAAAGATGCCAGTCAAATTACTTCACATATCTACATAGAAGTAATGAATGATAAAGTCACCTTTAAAGCAAGCGATGGAGAGATTGGTTTGGTTATTACCAGCTCAAATCTACAAATTGAAGATGAAGGAAAATTTACAGCTAATGGTAAAAAATTCTTAGATATTATTCGTATCTTGAAAAATGAAGAGATAGTTTTAGAAAAAATAGAAAGTAATCTCAATATTCAACAAAATCGTTCTAAATTTAAACTCCCAACTTTTAATCCTGAAAACTACCCTTCTTTCCCACTACTCGAAAATAAACCTCAAATCAGTTTAGATTCACTCAAACTCATTAAA
>JALSHP010000160.1 GCA_026982175.1 Campylobacteraceae bacterium | reverse complement strand
TTTCTTGATTGGCATTTTATACATATTTTAGAACTTTTTTACAGCCATTTGTAAATAAACCTTTGTTTCTTACTACTATACCGTACTTTGAAGGGTATTTTATGCACCCGTTTTTTTAATTAAGTCTTTTTTGGAGTATAACGATCGAATATAGCCAATATATTGCCGCTAGGTAATTTATTGGTGTTATACTTCTTGTAACTTTTTTCTCAGTAAAGCATTAATAAGTGTTTGATATGGAACTTTTTGTTCACTTGCTAGCTTTTTAAAATAAAGTACTATGTCATTATCTAGTCTTAGTGAAACTGGTATCTTTTTAGGTTCATAAAATCTACCCCTAACGCCATTACTAAAGTCATATTCCTCTAACATTTCATAGTCATCAAACTTTTCTCTCTCTTTAATGTTGCTCATAAAAAATCCTTTCTTTTTCATTTGCTTTTCTGGCACTAATTATTCTGATGATTTCTTTGCCATCATCATCGAAAAACATATTGGCAACAACTAAAATTTTATCTTTAGTTGTTGTGCCTAATGTAATCCATCTCTCTTCAAAATAATCAAACCTATGGTCAAGTTTTGAAATGTGCATGGGGTCTAGAAAAACTTCTTCGGCTTCTTCAAAGCTAACCTGATGATTTTTAATATTTAGTTTATTCTTATCATCATTCCACTCAAATTTCAAACTATTACCTTTTCATAATATGAACATATTATAGCATTTTGTATTTACAATGTCAATGTTTTTGTGGGAGTATAGCGGGGGCGTGGGTAAGCGACAGCCGATGGGAAAGTTTACTTTCGCATTGGTTGCTCGCTTCTCCCGCTTGTTGTTCGAATGCGAAGCGTTCGAACAACGTTCGTCGTGAGCAATAGTTTCCGCTTGCGGTAAACTATTGCGCTCCACGTACTTGTTAACTGCTTTAGTTATCATGCCAAAATGCACAAAACTGCCAATCTTCACCACACCCATAATACCAACTAATAGGTAAATCATCTTCATTTAAATAATAAAATTCAGGATTGTCTAATCGCCATATCTTTGTTATATCTCTAATTGGAAATGATTTTAATGATGACAGTTCTTTTGTCATAACTTGAAGTTCTTTAGTAAAATCAATTACAGAAACTGTTTTTAAATCTAAAGATCTTGTAAAGTTTCCAATTCGTTCTTCATCAAAATCATTATATTTATCTAATTCATGTACGATTGTATATGCTATAAGATCCTCTGCTTTCATATCATTAGAAGATTCAGTGATTATTACTTCTCTTGTTTCAAGAGTTGCACGCCTTGTAACAATATCAATTTTCTCTATTGCGTTATACCAAGAGTATTGCTCTATAAAGTAGTTGATTCTTTTTTGTATGCTTTTAGTAGTAATATCAATTTCCTTTGTCAGTTAACGGGGGCGTGGGTAAGCGACAGCCGATGGGAAAGTTTACTTTCGCATTGGTTGCTCGCTTCTCCCGCTTGTTGTTCGATGCGGATGCATCGGGCAGCAAGTGGGTGTTCAGCCCACGCCCCCGTTGTTCGAATGCGACGCGTTCGAACAACTATTTATTCAAGGAACACTATACACCTTTTCTTGTTAAATATTTAAATAAACAGACATGAAAAATGTCCGTTTATTTTTAAAAGTATGTCAATTTGAAAGATTTTTGGTTCCTTTTTAGGAATTGTACTAGAATTATAACAATACAAAATGTCCTTTTAGCATGAAAATAGCCATTAATCGGACAAAGTGTTCCTTGATTTGTCAGATAATCCATTAAAAGTACAAAATATCCTCTCTAAATAAGGAGAAAATATACAAGTGAGAAAAAAATTTTTAGATATTGTTAGGGATAAGGTACGATTTAAACACTACAGTTTATCGACAGAAAAAACATATATCCATTGGATAAAACATTACATCTTTTATCATAACAAAAAACACCCCATAGAAATGGCAAAGCCAGAGATAGAACAATTTTTAACCTATTTGGCAGTAGGAAGAAAGGTATCACCCTCTACTCAGAACCAAGCATTTTCAGCTATATTGTTTCTCTACAAAGAGATTCTTGGTGTGGACATGAGTTCTTGGAACATCCAGGCATTAAGAGCACAAGAGAGAAAACACATTCCACAAGTACTTACAAAAGAGGAAGTAAAGAAAGTGATAGATAACTTAACAGGAACATATCAACTTATAGTTTACTTGATGTATGGATGTGGTTTGCGTATGAATGAAGCACTTAACATACGCATAAAAGACATAGACTTAGGGTTTGATAAAATGTATATCTGGGACAGTAAGAGTCTCAAAGACAGAACCGTGCCTTTACCACAAATTATAAAACAAAGATTGAAAGCACAAATAGAATATGTAGAAAGTGTACATACAAAAGATGTAGCAGATGGGTATGGATCTGTTTATCTGCCTTATGCACTTGAACGTAAATACCCTCGTGCCAAATGCGAAACGAAATGGCAGTTTCTTTTTCCTATGAAGTCTGTGGCAAAAGACCCCAGATCTGAGGTGATACGCAGACATCATGTACACGAAAAGACATTGGGACGAAACATAAAACAAGCAGCCATCAAAGCAAATGTGCATAAACGTGTGACATCACATATATTTAGGCACTCTTATGCCACAAATCTATTGCAGAGTGGTATAGATTTGAGAAGTATTCAAGAATTACTAGGTCATAAATCTGTTGAAACAACGATGGTTTATACCCACGTGGTAGCCGAGATGAATAAGGGTAGGGTGGTTAGTCCTTTAGATATGTAAATATCACTTCATCAAGCTACAAAAGTTACTAGATGTATCTACTTATTGGAACTATAGGAATTTATTACAATTTCTTCAACCTCTCAATAGCCTCGTCCAACTCTCTTTCTTTCTTAGAAAAACAAAATCTAGCTAGATGTATGCCCTTGCTGTTTTGATAAAAAGCTCTAGCAGGAACAGTGGCGATACCTGTTTTTTCTAGAAGTGTTAGCACTTTTTGCTTATCATCTTCACCTTCTAGCTTTGAGATGTCAGCTAGTACATAGTAGGCACCTTTGACGTACTGGGCAGTCAAACCCACCTCATTCAGTGCTTTGATGAACTTGTCTCTTTTTAGCTGATGTGCTTTG
>JALSHP010000159.1 GCA_026982175.1 Campylobacteraceae bacterium | reverse complement strand
GCCTATGAACCACTACTTTTTGAGAGTGCTTTAGCTCCTGCTTTGGCCTTAGAGTTTCTCCATACCTATTCACTTATTCATGATGATTTACCTGCCATGGACAATGCCCCCCTACGTCGTGGATTTGAGACACTTCATGTGACCTATGATGAAGCCACAGCTATTTTAGTTGGTGATGCTTTAAATACAGAAGCTTTTTATCATCTCTCTAAAGCAGCATTTAGTAGTGAGGTGAAGATAAAGTTAGTAGAGCTTTTAGCCCGTGATGGTGGAACATATGGTATGGTCTTAGGTCAATCTATTGACCTCTATTTTGAAAATAGACCACTTACACTGGAACAGGTCAAAATACTGCATACCAATAAAACAGCCAAACTTATTGCCACCTCTTTGCTTATGGGGGCTGTTATTGTAGGACTTGAGAAGTCTAAACAAGAAGCACTTTACACTTTTGGTATTGAACTTGGTTTACTTTTCCAAATACAAGATGACATCATAGATGAGACTCAGAGTGAAGAAGAAGCAGGAAAAACCACAGGAAATGATGAAGACAAAAACTCTTTTATTAACTTGATTGGTTTAGAGAAGACAGTAGAAGAGGCGGAAACTTTAGCCAAACATTTAGAGCATGAGTTTACTCAGTTTGACGAAGTTTTACAAAATGGATTAAAAGACATTGTGACTAAATATCTCTATCGACATCGATAAAATTGATTTCATACATACAAAGGATTACAAAATGGAAATGACAGAACAGAACAAAATGCGTAAAAAAATGGCGAATACCATTCGTTTTTTAGCCGCAGATATGGTGCAAAAAGCAAACTCTGGACACCCAGGTGCCCCAATGGGTCTAGCAGATATTGCCGTAGTTCTTGGTGAACACTTGAAACATAACCCTAAAAATTCAAAATGGTTAAACCGTGACCGTTTGGTTTTTTCTGGGGGACATGGTTCAGCTTTAATCTATTCCCTTTTACACCTTTGGGGTTACGATGATGTGACTTTAGAGGACTTAAAACAGTTTAGACAACTCGACTCTAAAACGCCTGGTCATCCAGAATATGGTCATACCGATGGGATTGAGATTACCACGGGTCCTCTAGGACAAGGAATTGCCAATGCTGTTGGTTTTGCCATGGCTGCAAAATATACAGAGCATCAAGTAAACTCTGAAACATGTGAACTCATTGACCATAAAGTCTATTGTCTTTGTGGTGACGGTGACTTACAAGAGGGAATTTCTTATGAAGCGTGTTCATTAGCAGGACACAATAAGCTTGACAACTTGGTACTTATTTATGACTCAAACTGCATTACCATTGAGGGAGATACCAGCATTGCATGGTCTGAAGATGTGGCAGGACGTTTTGTGGCTCAAGGTTGGGATGTTAAGAAGATAAATGGTCACTGCTATGATGAGATAGAGGATGTTTTAAATGAAGTAAAAACAGCGACTAAGCCTACCATTATTATTGCCAATACCATTATTGGTAGAGGAGCGATGGAGTTAGAGGGAACACACCATACTCATGGGGCACCTCTTGGGGAGAAGATTATTGCCGAATCAAAAGCCAAAGAGGGTTTCCCTGCTGAAGATTTCCATATTCCAGAAGATGTATTGGTACGTTTTAGAGCAGCCATTGAGTTGGGTGACATGTATGAGAAACAGTGGATTCACCTACACAAACAAGCGCCACTTATTGAGCAAAATGAAGCGATGGATAGACTCTTAAACCCTGATTTCTCAGCCATTAAATTTCCAGATTTTTCAGAGACAAGTGAGATGGCAACCCGTGATTCTAATGGACAAATTTTAAATGCCATTGCCAAAGCCATTCCTTCTTTTGTAGGTGGTTCAGCAGACTTAGCCCCTTCTAACAAAACAGAGCTTAAAGAGATGGGAGACTTTCCAAAAGGTAGAAACATGCACTTTGGAATTCGTGAACACACCATGGCAGCGATTACCAATGCTATGGCACTCTATGGAACAGTCATTCCTTTTAATGCTACTTTCTTTGTCTTCTCTGACTATTTAAAACCAGCAGCTAGAATTGCAGCACTTACAAGTATTCAAAACTTTTTTGTTTGGACACATGATAGCATTGGGGTAGGTGAAGATGGACCAACGCATGAGCCGATTGAACATTTAAGTCAATTTAGAGCTTTACCAAACTTTTATGTTTGGAGACCTGCTGATGCGAGTGAAAATGTGGAAGCTTGGAAGACGGCATTAAGCATGAACGCACCTCATGGCTTTGTACTTTCACGTCAAAAACTTAAAACCTTAAAACCTGAAATTGCTTTTGGTTCAGTCTCTCATGGAGCCTACTTGGTTAAAGAGCGTCAAGGAGCAGGGGTAACGCTTATGGCATCGGGTTCAGAGTTGATGCTCTGTCTTAATGCTGCTTGTGACTTAGAAAAAGAGGGAATTAAAGCCAATGTGGTTTCTGTTCCATGTTTAGACCTCTTTAATGAACAAGATGCTGAATATAAGGCAAAAGTGATTAAAAGTAACACCAAGGTATTGGCAGTAGAAGCTGCAACGGCAACAGAATATTACCGTTATGCGGATGATGTTCTGGGCATGGAGAGCTTTGGTGCTTCTGCTCCTGCTAATTTACTTTTTGAAAAATTTGGATTTACAACACAAAATGTTGTTAAAAAAGCAATGGCTTTGGTATAGATTTTAATAAAGCTTAAGTATAATAAAGAATTAAAAATTAAATTAAAAAGGTATTTATTTATGATTAAAAAAATTGCATTGGCATCTATGGTGCTTTTAACAGTGGCACAGGCGAAAGATTATGGAACAGTAAATGGGGAAAAAATCACTGAAACAGACATCTCTGTAACCATTGGTCAAACAGGTATGAAGTATGAAACTTTAGATGATACAATGAAAAAACGTGTTTTAGAGATGGTAGTAGATAGAAAACTACTGACTCAAGAAGCAGAAAAATCTGGAATAGACAAAACAGAAGCCTATACTTCTCAACTTAAATCATTAAAAAGAGATTTAGCACTTGACATGTGGATGAAAAAAGAGATGAAAACTTTAGAGGAAGGGATTTCAAAAGAGAAACTTCAAAAGTTTTACAAAGATAACAAACCTCAATTTTCTACCGTTAAAAAACTTCAAGCACGTCATATTTTGATTATGGC
>JALSHP010000158.1 GCA_026982175.1 Campylobacteraceae bacterium | reverse complement strand
AGGGCTAGAATCTGGTAAAAAGATTTTGTTTGTACCTGACCGATGTTTAGGTCAAAACTTTGCCAACTCTATGGGGCTTAAGTCCTGTGTTATTGGTGCAGAGGGTGAGGCGTGTAATCCACAAGAAGCAGACATTATCTGTTTCAATGGTTTCTGTTCGGTTCACCAACTTTTTACGGTAGATGACATTGAATTTTACCGAGAGAAATTTGAAGGCATTAAAATAGCCGTTCACCCAGAGTGTGACCCTGCTGTGGTAGATGCTGCTGATTTTTCAGGTTCAACTTCTCAACTCATTAAATATGTTAATGACTTAGACCCAGAGCAAAAAGTAGCCATTGGTACAGAGTACAACTTGGTAAATCGAATGCGTAAGGGAAACACGTATGTTCTTTCCTCTACCAAGCCAGAGTGTCCAACAATGAATGAGACCACTTTAGAAGATTTATACCTTACATTAAAGTCAATCGAAGACAATAAGCCGATTAATGAGATTTTTGTAGAACCAGAAATTAGAAAATACGCAAAACTAGCACTCGACAGAATGTTAGCCTTATAAACAAAAGTAGGAAAAAATGAAAAAAGCAGAACTTTTAGCACCCGCTGGAAACTTGGAAAAATTAAAAATAGCTTTGGGCTATGGTGCTGACGCAGTTTATGGAAGTACGAGTACTTTTTCCTTGCGTATTCGTGCAGGTAAAGAGTTTGACATGGACTCTTACGCTGAGGGAATTGAGTATGCTCATGCAAGAGGGAAAAAAGTCTACTCCACAGTGAACTCTTTTCCTTTTAACTCTCAACTTAAACTTTATGAAAATCATATTGCTAAAATTGCAGAACTTAAACCTGATGCCCTTATTGTCTCTAGCCCTGGGGTGGTTGCTATGGCACATAAACTAGCACCTGAAATTCCCATTCACCTTTCAACTCAAGCCAATGTGATGAATGTTTTAGATGCCCAAGTCTATTACGATATGGGAGTTAAAAGAATTATTGTAGCACGTGAAATCTCCTTAAAAGATTGTGAAGCGATTAAGTCGGTTATTCCTGATTTGGAGCTTGAAATCTTTGTGCATGGTTCTATGTGCTTTGCCTACTCTGGTCGATGTCTTATCTCTTCACTCCAAACAGGGCGTGTTCCAAATAGAGGAAGTTGTGCCAATGATTGTCGTTTTCCCTATGAAATCTATGCCCATAACCCAGACTCAAACACGACCTTTAGACTCGATGAAGAAGAGGGTATTGGAACGTACATAATGAATGCAAAAGACATGAATATGGCTTCTCATGTGGATGAGATTTTAAAGTCAGGCGTGATTGATTCGCTCAAAATTGAAGGACGTACTAAGTCACCTTATTATGCAGGAGTAGTTACTAAAGCTTACCGTCATGCCATAGATGATTTTTATGCAGGTGATTTTAATGAGGCACGTTACCAAAAAGAGTTACATACCACACAAAACAGAGGTTTTTCAGATGCCTACTTACTCTCTAAACCTTTTGAACGTAATAACACGCAGTCACATACTTTTACCATTCAAGATGGAACACATCAAGTCGCTGCACTTGTGAGCGAAGATGGTTTAACATGGCGATGTAAAGACAAAACTTGTGTGGGTGACAAGATAGAGATAGTCCTACCTGTTGGCGTAAGTATTGAAGAGATGGAGAATGATGAGGGGAAAATCACCAAAGAACATGATGCTTATTTTATTACTTTTAAAAAGATAGTCTCTACCAAAGGAAAAGAGTTTGAGTGTATTCACTCTGGTGATTTAAATGACATTGTATTGCCTATTAAACTCCCTGGTTATACTATTTTACGACGAGGAATTGCTGAAGCCAAAGCCAAAAAAGGTTTGGTGCTTAACGGCTAAGCTATGGAGACTTTTGAGCAGATTATGGCATTTTTGAAGAGGGTCGTTGGAGCGATTGCTAAATTTTTAGCATGGCTATTCTAAAGCCTTCTTAACGCAAAAATAGCTATTATTGCGTTAATGGAGTAAGAAATGAAATTTGTATCAATAATCATAGGTTCTAAAAGTGACTACGGTGTCATGTCTGAATGTGCAGAAATACTCAAAAAGTTTGGTGTACCGTATGAGTTAATCATCTCCTCTTCTCATCGAAGTATTGAGAGAACGCAAAGCTACGTGTTAGAAGCCGAAGCCAAAGGGACGCAAGTGTTCATTGCTGCGTCTGGTATGTCAGCCCATCTAGCAGGTGTCTTGGCTGCGACCACCACCAAGCCAGTTCTTGGTGTACCAATGGAAGCAGGACCTCTACATGGAAAAGATGCCCTTTTAAGTACAGTAATGATGCCATCAGGTATCCCTGTAGGAGCAGTTGCCATTGGTAAAGCAGGGGCAATTAATGCTGCTTATTTAGCCATTCAGATTATGGCACTACAAGATGATGAATTAAAAATAAAACTTCAAGAAGACAGAATTAGCAAAGCGAAAAAAGTTGAGTTAGATTCTAGTACTGTTGAAGTTATATTGTAAAATTTAAGGGTAAAAATGGAACTCCAGCTTAAAAATATTGGAATGATTAAAGAGGCTAATGTTAAGATTGATGGGCTGACTGTTATTGCTGGAGAGAATGATACAGGGAAGAGTACGGTTGGGAAGGCTTTATTTGTTATGATAAAAAGTGCTAAAAAAGGTTTAACAAAAGAGAGACCTTATTCCAAGATTAAAGAAAATGTATTTTTACTTAATGTTAATTTCTTATTAGAACAATTATTTAAGGAAGGCTCTTTAGAAGAAAATGGCTTTATTTCTCTTGATATTAATGGTCGAGAATATTCACATAAGCGAGAAGATATATTCGAAACTCCCGATATTGTACATGAAACGATAGGAGGAGTAAGTAATGATGAAGATGAAATTATTTTTATAGAAACACCTTTAGTTTGGAACTTTACAGATTTTTTTCGAGATATAGCATTAATTGAATCTCAAATGAAAATAGCAGTAGATTACCCATATTTAATGAAGGATTTAAATTTTAAACTTTTTATTAAAAATGCTTCTGATGGGCTAGACATTAAAGATAAAGTAACATCCTTAATGGGTGGTGAATTTAAAAAAGATGAGATGGGTCGTTATTACTTTGATAAACAAGGGGAAAGAATAGAACTTGTAAATACTGCAACAGGTATTAAA
>JALSHP010000157.1 GCA_026982175.1 Campylobacteraceae bacterium | reverse complement strand
TAAATGAGATTCAGAAATTAACGACAATGAAACTGGTGAGTAAAAAAGCCATCTCTATCTATTCAGATGAGATTGAGAAGTTTTATTTGGTGTTTAAAAAATAGGAGAGTATTATGAGTAAAAAAGCCCTGCTACTACTCAATATGGGTGGACCAAATAAGATTGATGAAGTTGAAATGTTTCTTAGAAATATGTTTTCGGACAAGAATATTTTGACGATGGACAGATATACACGGGCATTGGTAAGAGAGATTATTATCTTTAATCGGATTGATGAGGTGAAAGAGAATTTTATTAAAAACTTAGGGGGAAAATCCCCTTTACCTGCCTTGACCTATAAGATTGTTGATAAATTAAAGGCTAAGCTAGAGATGCCGATTGCTCCTGCCATGCGTTATGTGCCTCCTTTTGCTTCTGAAGCGTTAGAGAAGTTTCAAGAAGATGGGGTAGAAGAGCTTATTTTGTTTCCAATGTATCCTCAATACTCTACTACTACCACACTCTCTTCGGTAGAAGATATAGAGGCACGATGTGAAGCATTGGGGTATGCTCCTAAAATCACGCTGATTGAGCCTTATTATGATGATTATGCGTACATTGAGATGTGTGCTAACAAAATCATGGAGGCGTTTGAAGATAGAAATACAGAAGATTATGATCTGCTTCTTTCTGCACATGGTTTGCCTACAAGTATCATCGCTGCTGGTGACCCCTATCAGACGCAAATAGAAGGAAATGTCTCAGCACTGCGTATCTATTTTCATGAGCGTGGCATTAAGTTCAATAATATTAAGTTGGTTTACCAATCAAAAGTTGGCTCTTCGGCTTGGTTAGAGCCAAACTTGGTAGATGTACTGCGTAACCCTTATCACCGAAAAGTTCTCATCTTTCCTTTAGCTTTTACCGTAGATAACTCTGAGACGGTGTATGAGCTTGATATTGAACATCGAGAGATTGCAGATAAGATTAAATATGATGATTATCGTGTGGCTAAATGCTTTAATGATGATGATGCGTTTATTGATTTTATTGTCGCAAAGGTAAATGCTGTTTAAAGCAGACTAAAGATGCAGACAATAGAACAATCTTTTGTAGGACGATATGAAGTTAAAAAGTCAAAATTTATTGCCCATTTAGTGCCAATAAGTGACTATAAAGGCTTACAAGAGAAGTTAAGAGAAGAACACCCTAAGGCTAGACATGTGGTCTATGCACTACGTTATCTCAATGAGTTTGACCAAATAGTCGAAAACGCTTCGGATGATGAAGAGCCTAAAGGAGCCGCGGGTGTTCCCTCTTTAAATGTGCTTAGAGGTCAAGAGCTTGTCAACGTAGCTGTGGTAACTGTACGCTACTTTGGTGGTACAAAGCTTGGCATTGGGGGAATGGCAAGAGCTTATGCGTCTGCTGTTAAAGAGGTGTTGGCTCTGGCTGATATTAAAAAATATGAAAAAGAGTTTGCTTATGAATTTGAGACGAGCTATTCAGGGGTGCAAAAATGCGACTACACATTAAAGAAGTTAAAAATATTTCAAGTTGAACGCGAATTTTTAGGTGATAAGGTCGCTTGGAATATAAGAAGTACCCAAGAGAAGTTAGATCAGCTTAAAGCTCTTCTAACCAAAGAGTAACATCTGCATCACTTGGCATCTTCCAATCTGCTCTTGGGCTAAGAGAGATACTTCCTACTTTGGGGCCATCTGGCATACAAGAGCGTTTAAACTGTTGGGTAAAGAAACGCCAAATAAATTTTTTTAGCCACTTTTTTATCTCCTCTTCTTCATAATTTTCAAAAGCATACTTGGCTAAAAAGAGAATTTTCTTTGGCGTTGCTCCATATTTTATGAAGTGGTACAAAAAGAAATCATGGAGTTCATACGCACCAATGATACTTTCAGTCTCTTGAACTATCTCATCTTCTTTATGGGGTAGTAGTTCAGGGCTAATGGGGGTGGCTAAAATGTCTTCTATGATGTGGGCGATTTTTTCATTGGATTTAAAATATTCGATGACGTACTTTATGAGTGTTTTAGGAATACCTGAATTGAGGGCATACATGCTCATGTGGTCGCCATTGTAGGTTGACCAACCAAGTGCTATTTCACTTAAATCTCCTGTGCCGATGACCAAGCCCCCTTCACGGTTGGCTGTGTTCATGAGTATGCTTGTTCTTGCTCGTGCTTGTACATTTTCATAGGTGACAGAGTGGTCATTTACATCATGCCCTATGGCTTCAAATTCGGTGAGGGATAGTTTGCTGATGTCAATGGTTCGTAGGGTCACATTAAGTGCTTGACAGAGTTCGGTGGCATTGTTCTTAGTACGGCTTGTTGTACCAAAGCCTGGCATGGTAATGGCGATAATATCTTGAGTATTCCACGACATTAGTTCAAAAGCTTTGTGAGTGGAGAGTAGGGCAAGGGTAGAGTCTAAACCTCCAGAGATGCCAATAACAGCTTTTTGTATGTTGGCATGTTGCATCCGTTTAATGAGGGCATGGGCTTGAATGTTGACTATCTCTTCACAACGTGTTGTTTTCTCTTGAAACTGTGATGGGACAAAAGGGCTAGGATTTACAAAGCGTTGTAGTTCTTTTATTTGTGGGGTCTCATTTATCATAATCGTTCTAAAGGGTGTTATTGGACTGTCACAATAGCTTGTCTCACTAAGGCGTAAAAAGTTGAGCTTTTGTAAGTCGATGTCAGCGGTAATCAAATGGCTCTCTAGTTTAAAGCGTTCATTTTCTTTGAGCGTTGAGCCATATTCAGCGATGATGGCATGACCACCATAAACGGTGTCTGTGCTAGACTCTCCAACACCTGAAGAGGCATAAACATACGCCGACATAGCTCTAGCACTTTGGGTTCTTACTAGCTCTTCACGATATTGGGCTTTGCCAATGAGTTCATTACTCGCACTTAGATTAAAGATGAGGTTTGCACCATTGGCTGCCATTTGGTTAGAAGGAGGGGTAATCGCCCAAAGGTCTTCGCATATCTCTACGCCAAAGAGCATCTCATTTTGATTTTTAAAGAGTAAATCGGTACCAAAGGGAACTTCTTGATTTAGAAGAGTGATGGTTTGATTTTGAATATCTATACCAGCGTTAAATTGACGCTTTTCATAAAACTCTTTTTTATTTGGTAGATATGATTTAGGAACAATTCCT
>JALSHP010000156.1 GCA_026982175.1 Campylobacteraceae bacterium | reverse complement strand
AAATCAGAAGAGAAGTCAAATAAAGAATTAATAAAATCTTATCAAGAGACGATTGATGAGTTGAAAGAAGATTTAGTTCTATATAAAGCAGATACTTCACGACCTGAATTTATTATTACCAAAGACCAATTTCTGAAGATTGAAGAGCAACTAGGTCTCTATTCAAATGAGATAATTACTTGTAAAGATGAAAAAAATAAGCTTATGAAAAAACTTAAAAATAGAGTTCAGCCATTAAAAGCTAATTTAGAAAAAGCTAATTTTGAAAAATTAGAACCTAAAAAAGTGAATGAGATGAGCATTGCGAGTGATGATGGTTCAGTTGTTAAAGTTTTTAGAGAAACTTATAAGAAAATCACGAACTCTTAATGAACTATTAGATAGAATTCGCTTCTATTTTAATTTAAGGACACAAAATGTTAGAAGGTATTATTAGAGAGAGTATCGGAACAGCTTCGTCAAAGAAGTTAAGAAGAGATGGTTATCTAACAGCTAACATCTATGCAAATGGTGTAGAGAACGTACAAGCAGCTTTTAAAAGAGGTGATTTTGTAAGAGCTGTAAGAGCAAAAGATGGTTTAACACTATCTTTAAAAGCTGGAGATACTGAATTTACAACGGTTATTCAAGAGTATCAACTTCACCCTGTAAATGGTGATGTACTACACGTAGACTTAAGAGTAGCAGTACCAGGTCAAGTGACCAACTATCTTATCCCTGTTGAGACAACTGGAACAGCTAAAGGGATTAAGAATAAAGGTGTTCTTATGCTTCAAAAGAGAAGATTGAAAGTTAGAGGGGCTATCGAAGATATGCCTAATAAATTTGTTCTTGATGTAACTGATTTAGATAGAGATGACTCTATTCTTATTAGAGATATGGAAGTACCTGCTAATTGTAGACTAATGGACAGACAAGATGTTGCTGTTGTTGGTGTAATTAAAGCTAAATAAGTTTAGCTGGATGTTGTTAATCGTAGGACTTGGTAATCCAGGAATACAATACGAAAATACACGACATAATATAGGTTTCAAAGTTATTGACAAGCTTGTTAATGACTTTGGAGCCAATGAAATCTCCAAAAGCTCTTTTAAGGGCGAACTTTTTAAGGCCCCCAATCTACTTTTTTTAAAACCTACAACCTATATGAATTTATCAGGTGAATCAGTTCAAGCTGTTAAAAATTTCTATAAGATAGAACTAGAAGATATTATTGTTGTTCATGATGACATAGATTTGCCTTTTTCTGCTTTACGTTTTAAAAAAGGTGGTGGTCATGGTGGTCACAATGGACTACGTTCCATTGATGCGATGATTGGCAAAGAGTATACACGTGTACGGATGGGAGTTGATAAACCAATACATAAGTCACAAGTAGCAGACTATGTGTTGCATGATTTCTCCAAAGAAGAAAATGAGATTTTAAACCCTTGGATAGAACATACAACAAAAGCAATTAAAGCATTAAAAACAGAATCACTTACAGAGGTTAAATCAAAATACTCCCTTAAATCATTTCAAGAATAAGTGATGGCATAATAAAGATGCTTTTTAACTATGTGGCATTTCATTATTTGAAAAATATGCTCATTATTCTCATGGGACTCTCTGGACTTTTTGCAGGTTTAGACTTTTTGATGAATGGTACATCTCTCTCCTCTTTTAACCTTAAAGTCCTTTATGTTTTTTTTAAGTGGCAAGAGGCCTTAGCCTTGCTTTTCCCTTTGGCCATTGTTTTTGGAGGGGTTTGGACTAAAATCTCCTTCATAAAACAGAATGCCATAGCTGCCATGTACTCTTTAGGGGTGACAAAAAAAAGAGTTTTAAAACCTTTTTTTTGGGTTTCTTTTTTAGTCTATCTACTCTTTTTAGGGCTTAACTTTACCTCCTTTACCACAGCAAAAGAGTCTGCAAAACAACTTTTTTACAATGCCTATGATGTTTCAAAAACAGAAGATCTATTTTTTAAATATAATGATAGTTTTGTCTATATTGGTACGCTCATTCCTCAAAAGTATAAAATTGAAAACTTGACCATTTTTAAGATGAAAAACCGTGAAGTTGTTGAGACATTTACAGCAAAAGAGGCGTGGTATAACATTTCAGAATGGGTGGCAAGCAATGCACTTAAAAAAACAGTAGTAGAAGATGCTCAAGGGCAAAAACGTTTAAAAATTGAGAAGCTAACCATACTTAAAACACTCAAAGATTATCAACCTAAAATATTAAAATCAATTTATGATGGTAAGACATTAAATCTATATGAAAATATTAAAGCGATGAATTTAGTAGAGAAGCAAGGGCTAGAGACGGCTTCACTTCGGGCTGATATATATGGAAAAGTCTTTATGCCTCTTTTTTCCATAGCATTTCTCATTATTCTACTATTACATTTTCCATTTCATGCCCGTTACATGAATGTTGCAATGACTACTACCAAAGCGATAGGAGGAACACTTTTTATTTGGGGTATCCTATTTGCCCTTTTAAGCATGGGAAAAAATGGTGCATTAAATCCTGAAATAGCGATTATCTTACCCATTGTACTTCTATGGGCTTATGCACTTTATGCTTTAGGACAATCGGACAAAAGCATATAAACGCACACATCACCAACCTATAACCAACATTTAGATAAAATCGCGACATTATAACAATGGGATTTTTTATGAGCGTAGACATTCAAACTTTAGTAGAGAAGTACAATACACCACTTTATGTGTATGATTTTAATAACATAAGCAATAGATATGATGAACTCAAAGATGCCTTTGGGGGCAAAAAGTCTTTAGTCGCGTATGCAGTGAAATCAAACTCTAATCTAGCTGTTATTCGGCATTTAGCAAACCTTGGGGCAGGGGCTGATTGTGTGAGTATTGGTGAAGTGAGACGTGCTTTAATGGCGGGTGTAAAAAAATATAAGATAATCTTTTCAGGTGTGGGAAAAAAAGATGATGAGATTCGTGAAGCACTTCAAGAAGATATTTTACTCATTAATCTTGAAAGTGAAGCAGAGATGAAACGGGTAGAGATGATAGCCAAAGAGCTTAACTCTGAAGCTCGAATCTCCATTAGGGTCAACCCCAATGTTGACCCTAAGACGCATCCTTACATCTCAACTGGACTGCATGAAAACAAGTTTGGCGTAAGTTTAGATGCGGCAAAGCGTATGTATATCTA
>JALSHP010000155.1 GCA_026982175.1 Campylobacteraceae bacterium | reverse complement strand
TGATATTTCAAAAGCCCTCTCTTTTCAATGGCGAATGGATATACTGCTTATTATAATGCTAGGATTGACAATATATGCAAACACATGGTGGTAACATTAAAGCCTTTTCGCAAGAGATAGCTTGTGAGGTTGATGAGGTGATTGACCTCTCTTCTAATATAAACTTTTTTAAACCAAAATTAGATGTAGATTTTAACCGTTTGGATATATCTGCCTATCCTAATTATGATGAGCTTCAAGAGGCTATTGCCAAACTCTACCAAGTTGATAAAGCTCAAATAGAACTTTTTAATGGGGCAACAACAGCTATCTATTCTCTTTTTAGAGAGCTAAATCTAAAACAATGTACGTTTTATGCACCACTCTATGCTGAGTATAAAAACTCTGCTGAATTACATGGCTATGATGTTGAGCTTATTAACCGACTAAAAGATATAGAGAAAGAGCTTAAAAGAGCATCGCTTGTGGTTTTTGTGAACCCCTCTACTCCTGATGGAAAGTTTTATGATTTAGAGAAGCTTATGAAGCAGTGGAGAGAGAAAGAGTGTACTATTTTGATAGATGAATCTTTTTTAGATTTTACTACTTATGCTTCAGCCATGAAGTATTTAAAAGATTATGACAAACTTTATATTTTAAAATCTATGACCAAATTTTATAGCTCGGCGGGTATTCGTATTGGTGCTATTTTCTCTACGAAGAAAAATATAAGAGCGTTACATGAGAGAGAACCGCTTTGGAAAATTTCACAATTTGACAGTCACTATCTACAATCAGCATTAAGAGATGAAGCGTTTCCCTTAAAATCACGAGCCATTAATGATGTGTATAAGGAGCAGTTGGTTGCGATATTGAAAAAATCTTCATACATAGATGAGGTTTATCCCTCTTGTGCCAATTTCGTTTTGCTTAAGTTGAAAAATATGGATGCTAATGCTTTTCAAAAAAAATTAATACCCTACAAAATCATGGTGCGTAACTGTTCTAATTTTGATTTTTTGGACAGTAGTTTTGTTCGGATTGCTGTTAAAAATAAGCAGTTTTTGAAAGTGTTTGAGGAGGCTTTCTTAAAAGAGTTCTAAGATTAGTTTTTTATTTTAATGATTTAGTATTTAAGTTATTTAATAATATTATTTTAAGTTTTATATTATTATTAAAATAATATAATTAAATATATTAAAATATAAGGTGAGAACAATATGAAACAGACAATTTTTGGAATAATTTTAGGGGTTTTATTAGTATTAACTATTTCAGTAGGCTTTGAAATTCATGAGAAGTATGAACAAGTAAATGGAAATGACTATGGGGCATCAACAGAATTTACTGTTGATATTGATGGTATTAGATACAGCAAGTAGCTATTGAATTGGTTTTTGAGTTGGTTTAGCAACTTGTGGTTGAGTTGGAGTAGTTGTATCTTCTTGTGCTACTCTCACAGTTCCTGCACAGCCAATGATGAAGAGCATTAGTAGGCTTAAGTGTAATCCTTTTTTTAACATAGAACATCCTTTTTTAGTTTTATCTTTATAAGATGTAATAATTATAGTTATATATTTTTCAAATAAAGAAATATGGGAATATTCGTAGAAAAAATAATTTAACTGTTACTATATGAGTCTAATATCTTAAATTAATCTTAAAAAATGAAAAAATTATTCACATTTTAAGAATATATATGTTACATTTAGTAACGTTATTATTAGAACTTATCTCTATCTTTCCTTGCATGGTCTGCTCAATAATCATCTTTAAAATGTATAAACCAAGTCCTGTTCCTTTTGCTTTATGTTTGGTTGTAAAATAGGGGTCATAGATTTTTTCCATGATTTCAGGAGGAATACCAATTCCATTATCTTTAATGGAAATGACAATATAGCGTTGTGTTGTGGTGACGGAAATGCTAATGTGTAAATCTTCATCTTCTTTTGCCAAACAAGCATCAATGGCATTATTCAGTACAATGAGAATGGCTTGGGTAAGTTCTGAACGATAAGAGAAGAGTTTAATCTCTGAATGTTCAAGGTATTTGATGTTAATAGACTTTGAATGGCTAGAGGAGACAATGTTTAATGCACCATTGATGAGTTCTGAAACAGTAAACTCCTCTTTCTCTTTGGTATGTTTGAAATAATCAATAAAGTTATTGATGGTTTGAGACATATAGTTGGTGGTCTTTTCGATGTTGTCAAGATAGTTTGTAAAATTCTCTTTTTCAAGTTGTTCTTTTCGGTAGTCAACATCCATATTTAAGATAATACCATTTATCTCACTTAGTGGTTGTCGCCATTGATGGGCTATCATGGTGATGACCTCTCCCATAGATGCTAGTTTGTTTTGTTGAACGAGTATGCGTTCTTGCTCTTTTTTTTCACGTTCAATAAGATTGATTTTGTAAGCAAGAACAAAAGAGAAGAGAAGGGATTCTAGTAAGATTAAAAATTGAAAAATATAATCAGAGGGAATAGAGAGTTGAATGATATTGAGATATTGAAAAGGTAAAACAAGACCAAGAATGGCAATGGTCGTCCATACAACAGCATAAAATTGGGCGATGGTGTCATGTTTAGCGTAAGCTAAATAGTAAGTTGAAGCAATAATAAGAACAATATAGATAAAGACACAGATAAATAAAATATTAAATAGCAGTTGGGCGATAAAGAAGTTTTGAATCTCTAATATATTGGTAAGGGTAGATAAGGCAAAATAGAGCATAAAGTAGTTGAGTAGCTTTTGAATTTTGGGTAACTTTTGTTTTAGATTAAGTATTGATTGCACAAAGAGGGTTAAGAAGATGAAAAATGCACCTGAAGCGAGATAGAACAGATAACAATAGTCTGAAAAATAACGCTCTGAAAAACCAAAAATACCTAAAAAATAGATGGCAACCCAAAAAATATAACCAACATAATAGACATAGACTCGAATACGCAGAAGAAAGTATAGAAAGAGGTTATAGAGCAGCATGAGAAGCATACCTCCAAAGAAAATTCCCTCTAAGATATTGTAACTTTGATAGTAGTTGAGCAGATACTCTTTACTAACAAGTGTAAAGTTGATATTGATTTTATTGTAATTTCTAATTTTAAAATAGACAGTTACCTCTTCATTGGCTTTCAGAGCAAGAGGAAATATCATGTGGTTGGTATTGAATGCTCTATGATGGTTTTTAGAGATAACTCCATCTTCAATATGTTGAAGAACTTTATTATTCTGACATAAATAGTAGTCAATTTTATAGGTAAACTGATTTTCAGATTTGAAATAATAAGTTTGATTTTTATCTCTTGGGTTTTTAATGTTGAGTTTTGCCCAATAGGCATTATTTAAATACGCGAGACCATTAAAACTTTTTTTATCTGTTTTCCATTTTCTATCTTTTAAATCTTGAGGTGTCTCATTTAAATCTTTTGCCAAACTGTATTGTATATAGCTTGTCGTCTCATATTTTTGAGCCTTACCTATCTCTAGTGTATAGGCATAAGCTAGGTTAAAAGCAAACAGAAAAATAGTGATAGATAGTTTAAAAATAACAGCTCCCTTTTTGTTTTATGCATAGTATATAACTTTTTTAATCATTTAGCTATAATTTTAGAAAATTAATTAGGAAAATTTATATGAGTAAAATTGCCATTATGGGTGCGATGCCTGAAGAGATAGCCCCTTTGTTAGAGCGAGTCGAAAATGTTAAAAAAATTGAGTATGCGAATAATAGTTACTATGAAGCAAGCTATAAAGGAAAAGCATTAGTCATTGCTTACTCTAAAATAGGGAAAGTTTTTTCATCATTAACGGCTTCAACGCTTTTGGAAAAATTTGCTTGTGATAAACTTTTATTTTCGGGAGTAGCAGGAGCAATTAATCCAGCACTTAAAATTGGCGATTTGATTATTGCCGATAAATTATGTCAACATGATTTAGATATTTCAATTTTTGGGCATGATTTTGGATTTGTCCCAGAGGGTTCTAAGTTTTTGGAGACAGATAAGCATTTACGTGCTATTGCCAAAGAGGTTGCTAAGAAGAGTAGCTTATCACTCATTGAGGGTACAATTGCCACAGGTGACCAATTTGTAGCTTCTAATGAGCGTAAAGAGTTTATTAGTAAAAATTTTGAGGCAGATGCTTTGGAGATGGAGGGTGCTTCGGTAGCTGTTGTGTGTGATGCCTTAGATGTTCCATTTTTTATTTTAAGAGCCATTTCAGATACAGCCAATGATGATGCAGGAGTAGATTTTGATGAGTTTATGGTAAGCTCTGCAAAAATCTCTGCAAACTTTATTTTAGACATGGTTGAAAAAATAGATTAATATTATGGGAAGAATAATAGAACCTCAATTAAACATTTCAAAAAAATTATTGCGTGTGGTGGGTAAGACCAATGCGACCTTTAAGCTTATTGGTGAGGGTGATAAAGTATTGGTAGGATTAAGTGGTGGAAAAGATTCATTGGCATTAATTCATGTGATGAAACATATACAGCGTCATGCCCCTTTCAAGTTTGAATTTGAAGCCTGTACCATTAAGTATGGAATGCCCAATGAAGCTTATGATATTGTGGCTGAACATTGTAAGAAATATAACATAAAACATACCATTTATGATACCAATATTTATGAAATATCCAATGATGCCATTCGTGAAAACTCTTCTTTTTGTTCTTACTTTTCGCGTATGAGAAGGGGGGCATTATATACGTTTGCCGAAGAAAATGGCTTTACAAAAGTAGCTTTAGGACACCATTTTGATGACAGTGTAGAGAGCTTTTTTATGAACATGTTCTATAATGGTACCATGAGAGCGATGGCACCGATTTATAAAACACAAAGAGGGTTTCATCTTATTCGACCACTGATTGAAGCCAGAGAGAAACAGTTGAGGGCTTTTGCAGATGATAATAACTTACAGCCTATAGGGGATGAAGCATGTCCTGCCATGTTAAAAGAGGTCAAAATGCCTCATGCAAGAGCTGACACAAAAGTGTGGTTAGCCAATTTAGAAAAAGAGAATTCACGTGTGTTTAAAATGATAAAGGCATCATTTAAACATATCCATGACGATACCTTTTTAGACCCAGAGCGTTGGGATAGAGATGATATTTAATTACATAGAAAAGGATAGAGAAAATGCAAGAGAAAAAAGAAGATGAACCAAAATTAAAAAAGATAGTCTCAGCAGCTGATGGGCTTAGCTTAGGAATCTCAATGGTGGTTGCTGTTTTAATTGGGGTAGGCTTAGGTCTATTTTTAAAAAATATTTTTGGTGTTGCTTGGTTATTATGGGTAGGGGTATTTATTGGGGTAGGTGCTGCCATTTTAAATGTCTATAAAGCCTATGAGAAACAGAAAAAATCTTTAGATGAATTAGCTGATGACCCACGTTATAGACACCGTCAATATGATGATAGTGATGAGGATGATAACTACTAATGAAAAAAGTGATTTTAAATTTATTGATTATAGACCTTTTTTTAGCCATTGTTATTTATTTATGGCAAGGTCAAATATGGTTGATTAATGCCCAAATTGCTTTTTTTTCTTCAGCTTTAATTATGTTGGCTTCAATGAATTCCCATAAAAATATGGTAAAAAAAGCACTTAAGGCAGGGGCAGTGACTGATGATGGACGTGATACTTTAGATAAACTTGAAGATCCTTATGATTTGTATGATGAAGAAAAGGTAGATGTAGGGGGCGATTGCCATCGCACCTTAGTCGATGTGGTCAAAGAGGAACGTGCGAATTTAAAAAAATCCAGACGCTCTGTTTTGGAGACCACCAAAGATGCGAAAGCCTCTTTCTCTTTTTATCGTTTAAGTGCGTATGGCATTTTGATTTTAGGCTTTTTCTATTTAAATGGTAATCATATCTTAAACCTCTTTCCCTATTTGACTTTTTTATCCATTCCTCTTTTTGTGGTTCCTTTTAGTTTATTAGAAAGTGATGAAAAATAGCCCAACCTTGATTGACATAGACTAAGAGTTTTTGATATAATTTTCTTAATATTAAAAAACAAGGTAAAAAAATGTCAAAGAGTTTATATGAGACTTTAGGTGTAAGTGAAAATGCAAGTGCTGATGAGATTAAAAAAGCTTATCGAAAATTAGCACGTAAATATCACCCAGATGTCAATAAAGATGAAGCTGCCATTGATAAATTTAAAGAGATTAATGCAGCCTATGAAGTGCTTTCAGATAAAAAGAAAAAAGATGAATACGACATGTATGGCGACCAGATATTTGGTGGTCAAAATTTCCATGATTTTGCACAAACTAAAGGGGGAAATGTAGACCTCGATGAACTCCTAAAAAATATTTTTGGTGGAGGTGGAGGCTTTGGTGGGGGTGGTTTTGGTGGAGGATCTATGGATCTTGATCAAAAAACCACCATTACCATTCCTTTTGCTGTCTCGGTATCAGGAGGGAAACATCATGTTTCCATTAGTTCTGAATCATTTGATATTAAAATTCCAGCAGGTATTAAAAATGGTGAGACATTACGTGTTAGAGGTAAAGGACACTCGGGCATGGGAAAAAAAGGTGACCTTCTTATTAAAGTAGAGGTTGCTCCTTCTCCAACTTTTGAGCGTAAAGAGGATGACCTCTACACAAGCATGGATGTCCCTTTAAAAGAAGCACTCTTTGGGGGTAAAGTAATTGTGCAGACCTCATTGTATGATGATATAATCATTAAAGTTCCACAAGGAACTAAAAATGGTCAAAAATTTAGGGTTAAAGGTAAAGGTGTAGCAAATAGAAAAACAGCTTTAACAGGAAACCTCTATTTAACGGCAAATATTATCTTACCAAATGTTGATGATTTAGATGATGATTTAAGGGTTATGTTAGAAGAGAAGTTACCCTCTGCTGAAATTTCTGTAGAGGAGTAGTCATGCATAGCTATGATGAACCTGTCTATCTCATTTCCGTTGTCTCAACCATGTTGGACATTCACCCACAAACACTTCGCCAATATGAAAAAGAGGGGCTTCTCTCTCCCTCTCGAACCCAAGGACGTATGCGACTTTATTCGGGACGAGATGTAGATAAGATTAAGTTTATATTGCAACTTACCCGTAAAATGGGCATTAATTTAGCAGGGGTAGATGTTATTTTAAAGCTCAAAGAGCAGATGGATTTAATGAACAATGAGATTAAAGATTTACGAGAAGAGCTTTCAAAAGTAAATCGTAATGGCTCTGTCCCTTCTCACAAAGCCGTTGTAACTACTAGTAATTATGACATCGTTATCTTTAAAGATTAAAGTTTATTTTGTTACAAGTAACAAAATAAACCCCTCACGATTAACATAAACTCTTTTGGTTTGATTTTTAAATTTTTCAAAGGCTGCTTTTGCATCGCTAACATTTTGTATGCTTCTATTTTCAATTTGAATAATAATATCTCCTGCTATAAAGCCATTTATATCCGCAGGACTACCTTCTAATACGCCCTCGATATAAGCCCCTGTAATGGATGGGTCAATCTGATACTCTTGGCGTAGTTGTTGGCTTAAGTTAGCCAGTCTAAGACCCTCTATTTTGGTTAATGTCCCCATCATTTTTGAGCTACCATCAAGAGAGGTTAGGGTTAACTTTTTGCTTAAATTTTTTCCTTCACGTTCTATGAAAATTTTAATGCTCTCTTCTGGCGAGAACGCACTCACAACACGTTGAAGTTGAGAAGGGTTTTTAATCTCTTTGTTATTGATTTTGTAGATTAAATCTCCACGTTGGAGTTGTGCTACAGCAGCAGGAGAGTTGGGTTGAATATCGGTAATAATTGCCCCCTCTTTATGCGTATAAAGATTGGTTAAATTTTCCGTGACTTCAGAGATATGTACCCCCATAAAACCACGTGTGACTTTCCCGTCTTTAATAAGCTTGGCAACCACATTACGTACCATATCAATAGGAATACTAAAGCCAATACCATGGTTACCACCTGTTTTGGATAAGATAGCTGCATTAATCCCAATCAATGCCCCACGTGAGTCAATTAATGCCCCACCTGAATTACCAGGGTTAATAGAGGCATCGGTTTGAATAAAGTTCTCATATTTATTAATGCCCACATGGTTTTTGTTGAGTGCAGAGATTATCCCTTGGGTCACGGTTTGTCCTACCCCAAAAGGGTTTCCAATGGCAAAGACCACATCGCCTAATTTGACCTCATCAATGGTACTAAGTTGAATGGCTTCTAACTTTTTGGCTTCTATTTTAATGACAGCTAAATCACTCCCCTTATCAGTTCCAACTACGGTAGCTTGATACTCTTTATTTGAACCGTTAAGCGTAACTACTATCTCGTCGGCATCGGAAATAACATGATTGTTGGTTACAATGTAGCCATCTTCTGAAATAATCACTCCTGAACCAAGTGCATTATCTCTTTTTCTAGGTGCTTGTTGGTGTGGTACGCCTCTTTGTCCAAAAAATTCTTGAAAAAAGGGGTCGTTATAGAGCCTAAGTCGCTCTTTATCACTTTTAATAATTGTCTTTGTTGAGATATTCACCACGGAATTCATGGCATTTTTTAAGATGCTATTGTAAGAAAATATATCATTTTTACTATGCGGAAGTTTGTGTTGAGGGTTACTAGGTGCTTCTTTAAAGCTTATTTCTGTGGCTAAGAGTGAAGCACAGAGTAGGCTAGAGAGTAGTATGCTTTTATACATTAAAATCCTTATTGAGTAGATTATGTTATATATTATATAATTTTAACATAAATAAATATAAAACAAAAAGTTAATAGATGGTTAACCATCTATTTTTAAGCATGAATTTTTAATGCATTCTCCAAATCTTCAAGGGTATCAATTCCAAAACTTTTGGTCTCAACCTCTACCATGGCAACATGAAACCCATGATACAAAGCACGAAGTTGTTCGAGTTTTTCTATCTCTTCTAATGGTGCAGGGCTAAGTTGACAAAAACGTTCTAACGACCTTTTGGTAAAACCATAAATTCCCAAATGCCCTTTGTAGTCATTAAAATGATGGTCTCTAGGATAAGGGATTTTAGCACGTGAAAAATAGAGTGCCATATTTTCACTAGATGTAATAAGTTTCACAATGTTAGGGTCATCTGCTTCAGAGCTTTGCATCAGTTTATAGCAAGAGTTCATCATTACTGTTTCATCGGCTCTATTTTGAACAGTTAAGTCATAAACAGCTCTTACCACAGCCTCTTCTATAAAAGGTTCATCTCCTTGCACATTAATAATCACCTCATCATCGCTAAGATTTAGTTTTTGGGCTGCTTCAAATATTCGGTCAGTTCCAGAGTTATGTTCACTAGAAGTCATGACAGCTTCTATGTTATGGCTTTTAGCCATTTTTATTACCTCTTGTGAATCGGTGGCAATGGCTACATTATCAATATTTTGAACAGCCTTAGCCGTCCGAATAACCATAGGCAATCCAGCGACATCTGCTAAAACTTTGTTGGGGAAACGGCTTGAACCTATACGAGCAGGAATAATAATCATAAGTTATCCTAATGTTTTTAAGTAAAATTCTATCTAAATTATTTTAATTATATTTTAAGATTATATTTTAACTTAAAATATAATAAATTTTAATATTTTCTTGCTTTATTAAAAAATATAACTTATAATGAAGATAGATAATTACATTACAAAGGAAAAAATTATGAAAAAACTTATTTTACTCTCAACCATCGCTTCAGCGACACTTTTTGCAACCAATGGTGACTTAATGATAGGAGATGGTGCAAAAGCTACGGGTATGGGTGGCGTTGGTATGGCTGTCTCACATGGAGCAGAATCACTTTACGCTAACCCTGCAATGATTAAAGATGTTAAAGGTTCGGAGTTTACAGGGTATGCCACCATGTTTCAACCAGATGTTAACTTTAAGTCTGATGCTCACCCACAATTAACAAGTGCTATGACTGCGACGAGTAAATCTGATGCCGACCGTTCTTTTATTCCTGGCTTTGCTTATGTCCATAGAAACAACGACAATATCGTTTGGGGTATCTCTTTAGCAGGTACAGCAGGTATGGGTACAGACTATAAAAAAGCAAAATCAAATTCAGGTGCCTTTGGAATGCAAACAGAGCTAGGGATTGCCAAACTCTCTGTCCCTGTTGCCTACACCTCAGGAGACTTGACTGTAGCCGTAGCACCTGTACTTCAGTACTCAACCTTAGAGATTAACTATCAAACACCAGCAGGTGCATCACAAAACAAAAAAGATTCAAGTGTTGGATTAGGGGTGAGTGCAGGTTTGGCGTATGATTTAGGAGATTTGACTTTAGGTGGACTCTATAAATCAAAAATAGCAGCAAACTATAAAGGCAACATCTCTAATGCCATGCGTGACTTTGGTGTGCGTTCTGTTACTTCAGGAGACCAACTTGACCAACCAGCAGAGATTGGGGTAGGTGCTGCCTATAAAATGGGTAACAACACTTTTGCATTTGATGCAAAACAAGTACAATGGGGTGACGCAACAGGTTACAAAGATTTTGGATGGGAAAACCAAAATGTATTTGCTTTGGGTTACCAATATGCCACAGCAACTTGGGGCGTAAGAGCGGGGTATAATTATGGGAAATCACCCATTCAAGAGTTAGAGGGAGCAACTTCTTTTGACAATGCAGCAGTAAATTTCTTTAACTTGTCAGGTTTCCCTGCGATTGTTGAACAACACTATACTTTAGGTGCTGATTACTCACTCTCTAAAGCTTTAACCCTAAGCTTTGCAGGTGTTTACTCTCCAGAGGTAAGCAATAGTTTTGATACCACGGCGATGACCTATGGTATGGCATATGGTGGGGCATTACAACAAGGTGCAACCCAAGCCCAAGCCCAAGCAGGTGCAGGACAAGCCGCAGCTAATGGTTCAACAGCGAATGTAACTCATTCACAAACAGCTGTAACAGTAGGGGCAACTTACGTTTTCTAAAAGATTTTATTTACTTATAGAATCATCAAAGGTTGGGGTACTCAAACCCCAACTTATAATTCTCTCTATAACTATAGTTATAGAGAGAATTATGTTAGTATTTAAATTAAACATAAAGGAGAAGTAATGAAGTATAAGTTAAAAACAACCTTAAGTTCGGTTATGATAATGGCACTTTTTTCAGGCTGTGGTAGTTCAGATAATAGTTTAAAAGAGTTGGGTTCTCAAACCATTTTGGCTAATGGAAAGATTGAATACATAGATTATAAAGGTGAAAAGAGAATTGCTGAAGCTTCGGCTGGAAAAGCTGAATATCATACAGGTGTAGGTTTTGGAAAAACACTTTTTGACTCTGCTGAAAAGAAGTGTCAAAATTGTCATAATGAGCTGTATGACACATGGTCTACTTCAATGCATGGGCAAGCATGGAAAGATAAAATTTTTCAAAGTAAAATGCAAGACTATTTACGTGTACATTTGGCTAAGATTGGTGAAGATAAATCATCCGTGGGAGCAGAGGGTAAAAAAGGTAGAGAATATACCGAAAAGATTTTTATAAAAGGTTCTTCTCAAACTTGTATTAAATGTCATGCTCCTGGAGCATATTATGCAGGTGATTTTAAAGTGGAATTGACAACACTTAAAGAGAATGGGGTGACTACTGAAGATTTAACAAATGCAAAAATTTATGAAGAGGAGAATACTGTTATCTCTCCAATTTTTGATGCAAACAAAGCAACTTCCATTGTCTCTTTAGGAGCAAATGGAAAGCTCTATAAAGCCACCTATCAAATTGGACATAAGGCAAACACGGAGGGGATTAATTGTGCTTTTTGTCATAGTATTGAAACGGTACGTCTTATGAAAGAAGATGGTATTGATTTGGGTGAGTATACTTTAGCTGGTGATTTACGTTTTGGACCACATGGACCAAAGAAACGAACAGCTGGAGATACATTAAAATACAGTGTTGATGCAACTGAAGATGATATGAATGAATTTTTCCGTCTTTGGGGTCCTGAAAAGTACAAAGATTTTGCACATACACCAAAAGAGACTGCTGATTTTGACCAAAATAAGAAAAAAGATGGTCGCTACACCATGGCAAGTAAAGACAAAAATGGAACAAATGGAAAAGTACACTACACAGGTGGACCATTTTATGGACCGTATGGGACAACAGGAATAAGTAATGAAAATGAAGATGATGATAGCAATCGTACAGCACAATTAAATCCAAACTATCATGCTGAAGAGAACAATCACTTTAACAACCATGGAAAAGCACTCTGTCTTTCATGTCACCAAAGAGCATCGGGTGCTAAAGTTCCAGGTTTTTCAGAAGGTAAAGGACAATTCATGGAGCTTTGTTCAACATGGAATGCTGTCAGTAATGGAACAGGAACAAACTATAATGATACCTATGAGTCTCCAAAATGTCAAAAATGTCACATGGAAAGAATAGAGGGAACGGTTCTTCATGAGTGGGCAAAACCTGATAAGCTTTGGACAAAAGAGAGTAACCCTCACCTAACAGCACATTTTGACCCATCAGACAAAACTGTTGAGAGTGGAGAGAACCCTGTACGTGATAAATGGTTAAATTCACATGCTTTCTTGGGTGCGAGTAAAACAGGGCAAAAAACATCGGTAGTGGCTAAGATTAAAAGTGGGTTCTCTGCTTCTTTAGATGTTAGTAAAAATGGAAATGCTTTAACTGTTAGTACAACATTAGCAAACAAAACAGCTCATATGTTCCCAGGAACTCACCCAATGCGTCGTGTTCTCACACGTGTAATTGTCACCGATGCTAATGGGATAAAAATACCATTCACCTCTAGTACAGGTATTTCTACATTTACAGATGTGGTGAACTCGGTACAACCATTAAAAGGTAAGAAACTTCATTCTTCAGCCATTGAGGGTGGAAAAGTTAGAGTTGATTACAATCCAAATAGAGTTATCGCATTTCCTGCAAAAAATGTAGATTTAAATGGTACAACTGTGCATTCTCAAAAATTCTCAGGTACTAAAGTAAAAGTAATCGCACCTGATGATACTGTTAAAAAACAGATTGTAGAAAATGGAAAAATTGTAGGAGTTGTTTCAAACTCAGCCATTGTTCATGCGAGTGATAGCAGTAACTTTACACGTATTTATGGGCATGAAACAGGTAAAAAGCTTGATGCAGATGGAAAAGTAAGTGCTTCAGGAACTTTTGTTGTGCGTCCAGGATTTGACTCAAATATGGTAGAACAAGACAACAGACTTAGTCCAAATGAGACAGAGAACTATACTTTGACTTATGACGTAAGTGGAAAAACAGGAGTCTCTGTAACCTATAAAGTCTATTACATGCAAAAAGGTGCAAATGGTAAATTTTTAACACTAGAAGATGGCTTCTTAGACAAAGAGAAGAGTAATCTTAAAAAGTTTCTTGTTTCAGAAGTATTTAGTGAAACTAAGAATGTAGATTAGAAAATTGTTGGGGATAGTTAATCCCCAACATACACCACGCTATTAATTCCCCTTATTTAATGATATAATCCCTTTTTAGTTTCAAGTCTTTAAAAAAATGGAGCAATATTAAGCATGGAAATCATATTAGTTTTAGTTGGCGTACTCGTAGGAACACTCTCTGGTTTCTTTGGTATTGGTGGGGGGATGATACTTATTCCTGTTTTGATGTTTTTGGGCATTGACATTAAAACAGCCATTGGGATCTCCATTGTGCAGATGGTATTCTCATCTCTTTTTGGCTCATACCTCAACTACAAAAAAGGCTCACTCATTTTGGGTGAGGGTATTTGGGTAGGCATAGGTGGTTTTGTGGGTGGCTTTATGGGGGCGTATGTTTCAGGTATGGTTTCATCTACTATGTTAGAATATCTCTTTTTAGGGCTACTCACCTTTGCACTCTTTAGGCTCTTCTCTTCTAAAATATCAGATGATGGAACAGTAAAAATACTTCATGCCCCAGTACTCTTTGGCGTAGGGGTACTTATTGGAATTTTTGCCATTGCTTTAGGGGTTGGTGGTTCTATTTTGCTTACCCCAATTTTGGCAGGTTTTCTTCACTACCCCATCAAGAAAGCTGTTTCAGCAGGGCTTTTCTTTGTGGCATTCTCTTCGGTGTCAGGTTTGGCTTCGCATTTAAGTTCAGGAACAATAGATTTACAAAAAGGTCTCTATGTCGCTTTTGCTTCTCTTTTGGGGGTCTTTTTAGGCATTTGGCTTAAAGACAAAGTGAGTTCATCAAAACACAAAACTTACTTGCTTATTATGTATCTTGTAGCAATGCTACTACTTATGAAAAAAATGTTTATAGGATAAATTAAATATGAAAAATCAACAGATAGAAGTTTACGGAGCAAAAGAGAATAACTTAAAAAATATAGATGTAAAAATACCTAAAAATAAACTGGTGGTCATCACAGGCATTAGTGGTAGTGGAAAATCAACCTTAGCATTTTCGACACTTTATGCAGAAGGGCAACGTCGTTACATTGAGTCGCTCTCTTCGTATGCACGGCAATTTTTAGGACGTGTGGGCAAACCAGATGTTGACAAAATTGAGGGTTTAACCCCTGCCATTGCCATTGACCAAAAGACCACCTCTAAAAATCCACGCTCAACAGTAGGAACGATTACCGAGATTTATGACTACTTGCGTCTGCTTTTTGCTCGTGTGGGGAAACAGCATTGTCATGAGTGTGGTAAAGCCATCTCTTCTATGTCTGCTGCTGACATCATTGAAGAGGTTTTAAAACTTCCCGATGGGGCAAAATTGGTTATCTTAGCTCCTTTGGTCAAAGAGAAAAAAGGAACATTTGCCGACATGATAGAGTCACTCCGTCACAAAGGCTATGTTCGTGCCATGATAGATGGGGTCATGGTTCGTTTAGATGAAGAGATAGAACTCTCCAAAACCAAAAAACACACCATTAAAGTGGTCATAGACAGAGTGGTCATTAAAGAGGAGAGCCGTGACAGAATAGGGCAAGATGTTGAGAAAGCCTTAAAAGAAGCGTATGGTGAAGTGGAACTTGAAGTGCTTAACCATGAGGATTTTCCACAGATTGATAGACAACACATTCACTACTCTGAACATTTGGCGTGTTTTGATTGTAAACTCTCTTTTGAGCCACTAGAGCCTGTAAGTTTCTCTTTTAATTCGCCCAAAGGGGCGTGTCCTAAATGTGATGGTTTGGGCATTCGTTACGTTATTGACTTAAGCAAAGTAATTGACACAGCACTTTGCATTGACAAAGGGGCAGTTAAAATTATGTATGGCTTTAACAAAAGTTATTACACCAAGTTTTTAACAGCCTATTGTGAACAAAATGATATTCCTACCGATGTACCCTATGAGTCTTTGGAGTCTTATCAAAAAAATTCCATTTTGTATGGTGGGGGAAGTAACGTAGATTTTACATGGAAACGTCACAAACTCAACCGTGAATGGCCAGGGGTGGTGAAATTTGCACACGATATGTTCTCCGATGAGAAAGATATGTCTGAATATATGACCGAAAAAACGTGTGATGCTTGTGATGGTCATAGGCTTCGTCCTCGCTCTCTCTCGGTTAAACTTGATGGGTATAACATTGCTGATATTATCGACATGCCCATTGAAAAAACGTATGAGTATTTTAAAGATGAAAAAAACTTTGCCTATTTTACAGAACAACAAAGACTCATTGCTGAGTCGGTTCTCAAAGAGATTCAAGAGCGTCTTTTCTTTTTGTATGATGTGGGTTTAACCTACTTAACCCTAAGTCGTGATGCACGAACCATTTCAGGGGGTGAAGCACAACGTATTCGTATTGCCTCACAAATTGGTTCAGGGCTAACAGGAGTGATGTATGTGCTAGATGAACCAAGTATTGGGCTACATGAACGTGACACCATGAAACTCATACGAACGTTGCGTTCACTCCAAGAAAAAGGCAATTCAGTCATTGTCGTAGAGCATGACAAAGAGACGATTATGTCGGCTGATTATGTCATAGACATTGGACCTGGGGCTGGAAAATATGGGGGAAATGTGGTCTTTGCAGGAACGGGTAAAAAGATGATGAAAGCCAAAACCCTTACGGCTAAATATCTCTTTGGTGAGAAAAAAATATCTTATCCTCATGACAAACCTCAAGAAGATTGGATTGAGATTAACAATGTCACGCTGAACAACATTAGCAATGTTTCAGCCAAAATTCCTTTGAAAAACTTCTGTTGTATTACAGGGGTGAGTGGGTCAGGAAAAAGTTCACTCATACTTCAAACGCTTCTACCTGTGGCAAGAGAACTGCTTAACCGTGCTAGAAAAGTAAATAAAGTAGAGGGCGTTGAGATAAAAGGTTTGGACAAAGTAGATAAGGTCATCTCTTTAGACCAAAGCCCAATTGGACGGACTCCACGCTCTAACCCTGCTACCTACACAGGAATTATGGACGAGATTCGTAAGCTCTTCGCCCAAACCAAAGAGGCTGAACTTCGAGGCTACAAAATAGGGCGTTTCTCTTTTAATGTCAAAGGAGGGCGTTGTGAGAACTGTACAGGAGATGGGCAGATTAAGATTGAGATGCACTTCTTGCCTGATGTTTTAGTTGAGTGTGACACTTGTTTAGGTACACGTTATAACGCACAAACCTTAGAGATTATGTATCGAGGAAAATCCATTGCCGATGTTTTAGCCATGTCTGTGTCTGAAGCGATGGAGTTCTTTAAAGCCGTTCCTCAAATAGCCATTAAGCTTAAAACACTTATGGACGTTGGTTTAGATTACATTACTTTGGGGCAAAATGCTACCACCCTTTCAGGTGGAGAAGCCCAACGGATTAAACTCTCTAAAGAACTAAGCCGAAAAGACACAGGAAAAACACTCTACATCTTAGATGAACCCACCACAGGGCTACATTTTGCCGATGTTGATAGACTTACAGGGGTACTTCACCATTTGGTAGAGCTTGGCAACTCTGTCGTGGTGATTGAGCATAACTTAGACATGATAAAAAATGCCGACTACATCATAGACATGGGTCCTGAGGGAGGTAACAAAGGGGGGCTGATTGTTGCAACTGGAACACCTGAAGAGGTAGCAGCTACTCATGAAGAGACAGGTTCTTATACGGGGAAATATTTGCTTGAGGAGTTAAAGGCGTTGGAGGAGTAGGGTTAAAAAGAATGAGGCTAAAGAAGAGGGCTTAAAGTGCCTCTTCATCCTCTTCGCCTGTTCTAATTCTGATGACATTTGAAATCTCTGATACAAAGATTTTACCATCGCCAATTTTTCCTGTGAGGGCATTTTCTTTAATGGCATCAATGGCTCTTTGTGCAAACTCATTGTTACTGACATAAATTTCGATTTTTATTTTAGGGGTAAATTCAATGGCATACTCTGTCCCTCTATAGAGTTCTGTATGTCCTTGTTGTCGCCCATAGCCTTTAAGCTCTGAAATGGTCATGCCCTCAATTCCTGCTTCTACCAAGGCTTCTTTGACATCTTCAAGTTTAAATGGCTTAATGATGGCTTCTATTTTTTTCATGCGTATCTTCCTTTTTTTGTTTTCCTCTTTAATCTTAACATAACTCTTGATAAATATCAATTATTAATTAACAATATAGAGTTATACTTCTTTAAATTTAACAGAGGAGAAAAAATGGAGATAGCATCATTTTTAAATAATTTAGAGTTTTCAGATGAGCATGTGCTAATTAGCCCTTTAATTGACAATGCATTTACTAAAGAGATACGCATTGCATTTAAAGAGGGGCAGATGATGAAAGAGCATAAAACTAAGTTCCCTATTAGTGTCATGACCATTATTGGCAGTATTGAGTTTACAGTAGAAGATAAAGTACATATTTTAAATCAAGGCGATGTTATCTCATTGGAAGGGGGAATTTTACATGAACTCAAAGCGACTGAAAAGTCTGTGGTTCGGCTTTCATTACATAAAGGGGACTCTGTGGCTAGGGTGAGTGCTGTTTTGAAGTTGTAGCTTATAATATTTTCTATTAGACTTCTTGCGAAACTCAATAAATAATATGCTCAATTCATGAGTTTTGCAAGAAGTCTATTAAAGATTAGGGAATATTTATGTAAAATAGTATTTAAGCCTTAATAAATTATTGGATGCGTAACAGATGAATAGCTTTACACTTAAACCACATACGAAAATAGAGAATATAAGCATAGAGGGTAATCTTGTGTTGAGAGAGCAAACAATTAGACTCTCTTTTGTCGTGAAAGGTGCTTTAGATGAGTATATTTTTCCCTCAAAATCAATACCCAAAAAAGCCAATGAACTTTGGAAATCGACCTGTTTTGAACTTTTTTTAGCCAATGAAAAAGAAGAGGCATATTATGAATTAAATTTTTCTTCTTCTTTGGCTTGGAACTTTTATTATTTGAGTGCTTATAGAAGTGAGCTAGAAGAGCTTAAGCTTTTAAATAGCCCTAAGATAGAACGCTTTGAAGCGAAAAATACGTTTCAAATACTCTTTGAATTGCCAGTAGAAAATTTGGAGAAATTTGAGCTTTATAATGTGGCGTGTATTTTGCTGAATAAAGAGCATAAACGAACATTTTGGACAATAAAGCATCTGAACTCTCAGCCAGATTTTCACGATAAAACGAGTTTTTCAAGAATTTCATGACAATTTGACATATTTTAAACAATTCTCCTCTTTTTTTGTTAAAATGATTCTATGAAACAATCAACAGCACTCAACTTACTTAAATCTGGCAAAAATATTTTTATGACTGGTTCAGCTGGAACGGGTAAAACTTATGTTTTACGCCAATATATTCAGTACTTAAAAGAGCGACGTATTCACCCCACAGTGGTTGCTCCCACAGGCATTGCAGCGTCTCATTTAAAGGGGCAAACCATTCACTCCTTTTTTGCTTTGGGTATTCGTGACACGGTGGTGGACAATGGTTATGTAGAGTTTTTACTTGAAAAGTCCTATCTGAAAAGTCGATTTTCTAAGTTAAAAGTATTGATAATAGATGAGGTTTCCATGGTTTCCCCTGAAATATTTAGCTCAATGGACAAAGTGCTAAGAGCCTTTAAAAATAATCCAGAGCCTTTTGGTGGGGTTCAGGTGGTCATTTCTGGTGACTTTTTTCAGTTGCCACCTGTGAGTAAGGTCTTTAAAGAGAAGCGTTTTGCTTGGCAAAGCCCTGTTTGGAAAGCCTTGGAGCTTAGAAGTTGTTACCTAGAAGAGAAGTTTCGACAAGATGACAACCGACTCATTCAAGTCTTAGATGAGATACGTTCGGGGGAAGTTTCACCCAAAGCAAAAAGTATTTTAGATGAGGCATTTCATACTCAATTAGAACAACAAGCCACCAAACTCTTTACTCATAATTTTGATGTTGATAGAATAAATATTGAAGAGTTAAATGCCTTAAAAGGAGAGCCTCAAACCTTTAAATATCGGTCAAAAGGTTCGGCTAAAAACATTGAGAAGATTTTTAAAACAGCATTAGTATTAGAAGAAATAACACTCAAAAAAGATGCCATGGTGATTTTTGTCAAAAATAATCCTGAAAAAGATTATGTCAATGGGACAACAGGGGTGGTGGTAGGATTTGAAGGTGACATTCCTCTTGTGAAAATCTCCACAGGTCAAGTCATTAAAGTCTTAGCTGATGATTGGATACTGGAAAATGACAAAGGGGAAAATGTGGCAACGGTTTCACAAATTCCTCTGCGTTTGGCATGGGCGATTACCATTCACAAGTCCCAAGGTATGACACTTGATGCTGCTCAAATTGACCTCTCTCAAACCTTTGAAGTAGGGCAGGGGTATGTGGCATTGTCACGGCTAAAAAGCATTGAGGGCTTACACCTTTTGGGCTTAAATGAGATGGCATTAAAGGTTGACCCACTTATATTGCGTATAGATGAACCCATTAAAAAGGCTTCACTTAAAGCTACCAAAGAGATAGAAGAGTATAGTGAAGAAGAACTTGAAAAAGCACAGAATAACTATATTCAAAGTATTGGTGGCTTAACCCACTTCTTACAAATAGAAGAAGAGAAAAAACTCTTACGTGCTGGAAAATCTTCACTTTCTTCAGACATACCAACGCACATGAAAACAAAAGCCCTCATGGAG
>JALSHP010000154.1 GCA_026982175.1 Campylobacteraceae bacterium | reverse complement strand
ATTACGCCTGTTCCTGGAGGAGTAGGTCCTATGACCATTGCGATGTTATTACAAAACACACTTATCTCTGCACAAGCATTTGCTCAAGAAAAAGCAGAATTAAATGAGGCTGATTAATGAATTTTCTCAATAAACTTTATCGCTTTTCAAGCTCATGGACAGGAACAATTATTATTGTTCTTTTTCTTATCTTTTTCGTGGTGCAATCTTTTGTTATCCCTTCTGGTTCAATGAAAAGAACCTTACAGATAGGTGACTTTTTATTTGCTAAAAAATTCTCTTATGGAACACCTATTCCTCTTCTACCATGGCTTCAAGTGCCTTTAGTTCCTGATTTTAATGGGAATGGACACCTCATTGAGGGTGACAAGCCACAACGTGAAGATATT
Source organism: Campylobacteraceae bacterium (assembly GCA_026982175.1). Lineage (GTDB taxonomy): Bacteria > Campylobacterota > Campylobacteria > Campylobacterales > Sulfurovaceae > UBA1140. The sequence continues at coordinate 2,820 of JALSHP010000154.1, read as the reverse complement.
GTTATTTTCCTCTATCCCAAAGATGGGAAAACACACTTTGTCAAACGTTGTGTGGCAAAAGGTGGCGATGAGATAGTTTATCAAAATAAACACCTTTACATTCACTTTGTTGAGGGTGATGATTATATTAAGAAAAACTATGATGCTCAAAAAATAAAAAATTTCAGGGGAAAACTTTGGGTAGAAAATCCTTATATGGAGAAGTATAGAGGAATTCAATATGAGCCAGAGGGAGATAATGCTTTTAATAACCTATTAAGTCGTCCAAATGATATGAATGCCATCTATATTAAAGAATTAGGTGGAGAGATTTATAAGAGTGATAGTGGTGAGCAGATGAATGCTTTTTATAAAAAAGTTGAAAAAGATAAGTACTATATGATGGGTGACAACCGAGACAACTCAGCCGATAGTCGTTTTTGGGGTTCCGTACCCTATAAATTGGTCATTGGAAAACCTTGGTTTATCTACTTCTCTTGGGATACCGAGAAGAAAACTGTTCGTTGGGATAGATTGGGTACGTTTATTGATGATTTACAATTAAAAGAGCCACGATATTAAAAGAGAGAAAAAATGAGATATTACATCGCGACAGACCACGCAGGATATGCGTTAAAAGAGTTTACCAAAGCTTATGTAGAAGTGCTTGGACATGAGATTATTGATTTAGGACCTGATTCAGCCGATAGGGTTGATTACCCCGATTTTGCTAAAAAATGTGCCGATGCAGTCATTGCCGACAAAGGCAGTCATGGGATTCTGATTTGTGGTACAGGCATAGGTATCTCCATCGCAGCCAATAAAGTAGCAGGTATTAGAGCCGCACTCTGTCATGATGCGTTTACAGCCCAAGCGACCAGAGCCCATAATGATGCTAATATCTTATGTTTTGGTGAGCGTGTGGTAGGTAAAGGGGTGGTTGAGAGTATGTTAGATGCCTTTTGTAATACCGAGTTTGAAGGTGGACGACACGCAGGACGTGTTAAAAAAATAGAAAACTGCTCTTTTGGTGCAGATTTAGGATAATGATGAGTAACGAAACAAAATCAGGCTTTATTGCTGTAGTAGGACGACCAAACTCTGGGAAAAGTACCCTTCTAAATTTTTTAGTGGGTGAAAAACTCGCAATGGTCTCAAAAAAAGCCCAAGCAACTAGAAAACGGATGAATATCATTGTGATGCATGGAGATGACCAACTTGTTTTTGTGGACACACCAGGGATTCATAAAAAAGAGCGTCTTATCAATGAGTTTATGCTTGAAGAGGCACTCAAAGCGATGGGAGATGCAGATTTAATTCTTTTTTTAGCCCCCATTACCGATAAGCTAGATGAGTATGAAAAGTTCTTAGCCTTAAAAGAGAGTGCTAAAGCTAAACATATTGTTTTACTTACTAAAATGGATCATGTCCCACAAGGGAAGATTTTAGAAAAATTAGGCGAGTATCAGAAATATCAAGATAGATTTGAAGCCATTATCCCTTTTTCTGTCAACAAAAAAGTGGGCAAAAAGCCATTGCTAGATGAAGTAGTGAAATATCTTCCTGCTTCACCTGCACTCTATGACACAGACATTACGACCACAGAGTTTATTCGTGATATTTACAAAGAACTCATTCGTGAATCTATTTTTGAAAATCTCTCAGATGAGATTCCTTATGAGTCTGATGTTACCATTGAAAAGATTGATGAGTCTGAAGAGATGGATAGGGTTTATGCTACTATTATTGTAGAAAAAGAGACACAAAAAGGCATCATTGTTGGGAACAAGGGTGAGGGGATTAAACGTGTGGGTAAACTAGCACGTCAACAACTAGAACTATTTTCAAGAAAAAAAATCTACTTAGACTTACATGTCGCCGTTAAAAAAGGTTGGTCAAAGTCACGTGGTGGTCTTGAAGATTTAGGTTATATTTTTTAATTATCCGTATAAGTAAGGTTCATTATGACACTCCATGCCATTAAACAAGCACTCTACGCACTCTATTTAACCAACTCTTTTGGACTTAAATTAAAAAAAGTTGATGCTCTTTTAGCTAAAAAAGCATTACGCCTTGAGTATGCACAAGCACAACTTAAAGCATTAAATGCTCATGTAAAAGTTCTTAATGAAGAGAAAATTCCCAAAGAGGGGCAATATCTGGTTGTTTGTAATCATCGAGGTATTATCGACCCACCCATATTAGAAGTAGCCTTAAAAGATAGCAATATCTTTGGGGTATGGGTCTCCAAAAAAGAGCTTTACAACTCCCCATTTTTTGGTCTTTTTGTTCGTAATGCAGGTTCTATTCTTTTAGACAGAGAAAAAAGCCAAATGTCAGGATTTTTTGCTGAAACTAAAAAAGCTGTTAAAGAGGGGTCTTCTATCTTTATTTTTCCAGAGGGAACACGAAACAAAACAGAAAATGCACTCATAGCATTTAAAGAGGGATTTAGAATTATCGCTCTTAAAAATAGATTGCCTATTTTACCTGTCTATATTCGTAGCCATAGCAATAAAGTGCTAGGTAATGCTTTGGAAAATAAGAACTTAGAACAGACCATAGAAGTAGAGTTTGGTGACTTAATTACATACAATGAACGAGAAAATATAGAAGAAATTTATAAAAAAATGTTTTCGCTCTAAAAAGCTCTATATTTTATATTTTTTTAAGCATTTTTGCCCTATAATCTCACTCCACAAACACACGGACAGTTGGGTGAGCTGGCTGAAACCACATCCCTGCTAAGGATGCGTACTCGTAAGGGTACCGAGAGTTCGAATCTCTCACTGTCCGCCATTTAATCACATAAAATTCTTACTAATTCACACCTGCCAATGT
>JALSHP010000153.1 GCA_026982175.1 Campylobacteraceae bacterium | reverse complement strand
GTGTACTTGGATCTAATGCTCCTGCTATGACTGGTAAAATTGTACATGCAGAAAATATACATACGCCTACGATTGCTAGTGTTATGATTGTTATTGTTGTTTTCATTGTTCTTTTCCTTTTTTTAGTTGATGTCTGTTAAGTCTTTTTGAAGTATCATAAAGACAGGTTCGGTGGCTAAGGGGTTTGTAAATGCTGGTTGCAATGTATATTTGTCTATGTAGTACGATGTCTCATCTTGAAAGCCTAGTGCATAGAGCCAGTAGTTGTATTGTTGTGTGGTACATCCATTACCAAAATTGTAAAATGTAGTGTAACTACAGTTGTTACCAAAGTAAGCTGTTTTGTCTGCATCATAAACTTGCTCAACTGAAGCTTTAGTTGGTTTAGGGTTATTGGTCTCTGCACACCCTAGAAAAACTAGAGGTGTTAGGATGGTTATGCTTTTTAGTGCTTTTTTCATTTCATCTCCTAATGTAGTCTGTCAACTATTGGAATTGACCTTCTTAATTCTTTTGAGTATCTAAAGTCTATAGGTGCAAGAGAAATAGCCTCTCCATTTCTTACTAAGAGATAAGATAAATCTGTTTGATTGGAACCATCAATCAGATGGTCTTTATAAAAATATATTTTATCTTCTTTAGTTACATTACAAAACTTTTTAGAGTTTTCAATATATACTTTAACTTCTCTACCCTCTTCTAAGTTTTTCAAGGCACATATTGATCTAGATGCTTTATACTTTTCCTCTTCTGTTAACAGTTGCTTATCATTATCTTTTTCTAAAATACTTAACCAAGCTCTTGTAGTTGATGTATCTGGCTTAGGTTCTAATACACTTGCAACATAAGGGAGCACTGTACATGCTGTCAAAAGACACCCTATAATTAAAATAGATATTAGTAATACTAACTTTTTCATCTTAATTTCCTTTATACGAAGAAAGTAAATCTTTATGTAAAGACATAAAGACAGGTTCTGTAGTTAAAGGGTTTCCAAGTTCTCCATAAATGAGATTCTTCTCTACTCCTTCATCTGCATTTCTATTGTATAAGAAATTATAAGCATAGAGATAATAATTGTAATGTTGTGTTCCACAACTAAAATAAGAAGCGAAATTATAATAAGAAGAAAGCCCACACTCATTTGAGTCTATAGAATCTTTGTTATCAATAAATCTATCCCAATCTTTATTATTATGAGCCCGTCCAGCCATTATACTTTGATGGTCATAGTCCCAAAAATATCTGTATGGAATAAAATCATTTTCTTGTAATCCACTTTCATTCGTTATAATAAAATCTGTTGGTGAATTAAAATCTGGTTCAAACCTTGTAACATTGTTTTTTTGATTACTCTTACGTTTACTCAAAAATGCACTACAAACAGGTTCTGCACCACCTGAACCATAACCATAACTATTAAAAGTTGCCGTTGTTGTTCTATAGGAAAGCGTTGTATCAATAGGGTTACTAACTTTGTCTCCGAAAGTTTGATCACCTGAACTGTGTGCTACATAAAAAATGTATTTGTCAGTACCAGTACTATTTACTTTGCTTGCCCAGTTTAGTCTAAAGCTTTTATTTAAATAAGCGAGGTAAGGGTTTATAAAATCATCATTTGTAAAAGATGGTATTTTAGCTAAAAAATAATTATCGAATGATGCTCGGTCACCTAAAATTCTATATCTACTATCTCTATCATTCCAATCTAATGTCTCATTATAATTAGCAATATCTTTAGTGCTATCATTTTTACTGTAATAAGAATCATAATTGTCCCAAATAAGGTCAACAGACCCTGCTGTTGCCAAATCTTTTGAACCCATAAAATCTGCTAAATTTGAACTCCAATGAGCTTGGTTTGCTCCATGACTTCCATGATGTGGAGTATCAAGCGTTATAAGTTTTCCTAAATTTTCAGCACTTGTTCCTAAAGCTTGATGCTCTTCAATAAGACTTCTAGCAACTAGTCCACCCATTGAGTGACCAATCATAACTAGCTTATCATTCCATAATGCTTTTCCTAAAACTGTATTATAATTTTGTTTCAAGTCATCAAATAAAAATTTTAATATTTTACCATTGTATGAAATATGCTTATAACTCGCATAATGATAAGTATAGAGTTTATACTTATTATGTAGTTCAGGTGTACTTAAATAGTAGCCAATAAAATTATGCCAATACTCAAATTCATTATGATTATAGTCCCGTAAAATTGCTGGATTTCTTTCAGCATGAACTTTGACAGCCTGCCAACCATGGAGAAGTAAAAGAGGCTGTCGTCTATCATAGGCTTCATTATTTACATAATTTTGAGCCTGTGTTTTTGCATAATTACTATTTATCCATGCTGTTGTTGCTCCACCTGCAAAATCTTTTGTCACTATTTTGTCAAAATCTTTAATAGTATGTGTTGGAGTTCCATAATGAGTCCATTGATTATTTGAATCTTCATACTCATTTTTAAAATTATTGGTTACACTAGGTACAGCTAAATAACTGGTTTGACTCATGTACCTAGCTGCGATATTTGCATTTGCATATACATCATCATAATCATTAAAATGTGATAGAATATAGAGTAAAGTTCCATCAGTATCTATCCAATAGACTTGCATTGCACGATGTTTATCGGTATGTGCAGATAGATAAGGAGCAAAGTCAATATAGCTTCGTAAAGCCATATTATTTTTACTACCTACATAATCCCATGTCTCATATAATCCTGTTAGTTGGTCTTCAACACGATGTGTATAAATATAAGCTGTATAGTTTCCACTTACTTCTTGTTTTTTAATTTGATTAGCTTTTCCTAACTTAGAAGAACTACTTCCTGTACTTTTTACTGCTAATTTTAAATTTTCAATAATAAATGTTTTTGATCCATTACTTAAGTCTAACAATTCAAAATCATTATTTACATTTGTAGTATTATTTAAACTGTCAAATGTAGAAATCTTAAGGTTTTTTAACGTAATACTACTGTCTGTTACAAACTTATAATGTTTTGCACTATCATAATTTTCTGTCTTACCTACCACAGTTTTTTCGATACTATAAGTTATATCTTCAATTATTAAAGGTAAATTCTGACTAATGTTTAATTTTACTTCTTGAACGATAGTTGCATCATCTACTTTTTCTATCACAACAAAGGCATATTTATTTGCTTTATTTCTTTTTGCTTCTTCTAATTGTGATCTTTTAAGAGTAGAAAGCTTTTTAATACTATTAAATACTTTTTGATTACTATACTTATTGTTTTGGGCTAACTCATCCATTATCCCATTATATGCAAAACCATAAGATTTTAAACTTGTTGACTTGTATATACCCTTATCATATAAGTTTATAAAGCTTTTAGCTAAAGCTTTACTTGTGGCTTTATCAAAATCTAATGCTTTTTTTATCTTATAAATAGCATCCGTATAACCCGAAATAATCGTGTCTTTATAAGAGTACCCTTTAGAGCTATTGGAGTCATAAAAAGCGACAATACTCTTAAGACTTTTTTGCGTTCCATCTGCACTAAGTAATGCATATTTACTTTTTACAATGTTCTCATGCACCTCAGGAGTAAACTCTAAAACATACGAGCCATCATTTTGGACATCTGCTTTGGCAATGGGTTCACTTTTGTCGTCTAAGTAAAGCGTGACTTTAGCATTTTCTAAAGCCCCCATTACTTTTCCTTGTATCGTATGGGTTTCACCCTCATAATAATCACTATGAGTACCCCCCACAATTTACTAAAAACACGCTTAGTGCTAAATAAATTAACATTTTCTTCATATTTCTACCCCTTTTTAATTGTTTTTATTCTTTAATATTTTTAAAGAATGTCATATGTTAATATTAAAGAGTGATTGTTTTGTGTTGATATTAAAAATAATTGGAGAAGAGGTTAGATTTAGAGAATAATTTGCTTGTTAAGTAAAAAAGTGGTTGTATTATATTTTTTTATATTGCTTTTAAAATGAAAAAATATTATTTAAGACTATAAGCCCAACTTGATATAATAAACCCATGAAAAAGAACCTAAAAAAATTACCCATTGGCATTAGTACTTTTAGTGAAATAATAAAGCAAGACTATCTCTATATTGACAAAACTAAAGAGGCTTATGAACTTATAAATAGTTTTAAATATGCCTTTCTATCACGCCCACGCCGTTTTGGGAAGTCACTTTTTATAGACACACTTCAAGAGATATTTGAGGGGAACAAAGAGATTTTTAAAGGCTTATATATTTACGATAAATGGGATTTTGAAGATAAGTATCCTGTAATTAAGATAAGTTTTGGTGGAAGTAGAAGTGTAGAGGAATTAAAACAGAATATTTTTAAAAATTTAAATTCTGCTCAAGAAAAGTTAGGAATAGAGTGCAGTAAAGACAATGATTATGCTAACTGTTTTGCTGAACTTATCAAGAAATCTTATGAGAAGTATCAAAAACCTGTTGTGATTTTGGTAGATGAGTATGACAAAGCGATTTTAGACAACATAGACCAAATGGAAGTAGCGAAAGAGAGTCGAGAGGTGCTAAAGATACTCTACACTCAAATCAAAGACAACGACCGATACATCAAATTTGCCTTTTTAACAGGGGTTAGTAAGTTTACTAAAGCTAGTATTTTTTCTGGGTTAAATAATTTAGAAGACATCTCCCTAACACCAAAGTTTGGAACAGTTTGTGGATACACACAAAATGACATAGAGACTACTTTTTTACCCTATTTAGAGGGTGTTGATTTAGATAAGCTTCAATCTTGGTACAACGGGTATAACTTTTTAAATGACAAAGTCTATAACCCTTTTGATATTTTACTTTTTATTAAAAATAATTATCTATTTGATAACTATTGGTTCAACACAGGAACACCAAGCTTTTTGATTAAACTTTTTAAACAAGAGAATTATAATCTAACAAAATTTGAAAATTTAAAAGTTGGAAAAGAGCTAATAGAAAGTTTTGATATTGAAAACATTAGTTTAGAAACCGTGATGTTTCAAAGTGGGTATTTGACCATCAAAGAGCAGATTCAAAGAAGAAATAGGATTCAATACATCTTAACCTTTCCAAACCTAGAGACTAAAATGAGTTTTAACAACTATCTGTTGAACTATTTTGTAAAGAGACCCACAGATGCCCTACCGATTCAAAACAATTTAATTGATTTGTTAGAAGTTGCCAATCTTGATGATGTGGAGCAGACCTTAAAATCACTTTTTGCCTCTATTGCTTATAATAATTTTACAAAAAATGACATAGATGAGTATGAGGGATTTTATGCAAGTGTTGTCTATGCCTATTTTGTAGGTGCAGGATTTGACAAAGTATTAGCCGAAGATGTAACCAACGATGGGCGAATAGATTTAAGTGTTTTTATAGATGATAAAATTTATATTTTTGAGTTTAAAGTCGATACAAAGGGGGCTTTGGAGCAGATAAAAACCAAAGAATATTTTCAAAAATATCTCGCTAGTGGCAAAGAGATTTATATTGTCGGTGTAGAGTTTGACTCTAATAGTCGTAATGTTGTGGGGTATGCTTGGGAGAGGGTTTAGGCTAATTAAAACCTAAACCCCATCCCAACCTGTAAAGCTGTTACATTTTTAGTATAAGCCATGTACTCTGCATTTACAAAAACATCTGATGCTATGTCATAAGAAAAACCTGCACCCAATGTCAATGAGCTATCAGAGTTTTCACTGTGGTAGTTTTGGTTTGAGTCTACTAAAAACTTCACTCTACTTCCACCCATGTATGCGTTTACTTTTAAACCTTTATATAATGGGTAAGAAGCTTTTATCAAAGCCGAGTAGAGTCTATTTAACTCTACTGTTGCTTCACTTATACCTAAGCCATTATCAGTTATAAGGTTTTTCTGTCTATCGTTGTCAACACCCAAACCCACTCTTGCTTCTACTGCAAAGTACTCATTGACCAAGTACCCTGCTTTCCATGTAACAGCTGTTGGGTCAAACTCTTTGTTGACTCCACTCTCATCATAATTTACTTTTAGAAAGTCATAGCCCAAATAAAACTCTTCTGCTTGGCTTAGGCTTGTTAGGAGTAACAAGCTTATTATTTGTTTTTTCATTAGTGTAGCCTTTCTACTATTGGGAAAGACTTTTGTAGTTCTCTATCTCGTCTTGTTTCAACTTGCACAGACTTAAAAGGCTTTCCATCTCTGACTAAGAGATAAGCTGTTCCTTTTGAACCTACAGCACTTGAACAACCCATACACCAATCATAAAAATAAATCTTATCATTTTTTTCTAATTTACAAAAAACTTTAGCCTCTTCATAGTTTATCTTTTTATGTTTATCTAAATGTTTTAAAGCACAAATATTTTTTGCAGCTCTTTCTTTCTCATCTTCTGTTAATAGTTCTTTCTTAGGATGATTCATTAGTTTTTTAAGATAAACTCTATGCGACCACCCCTCTTTTGGAGTACTTGGATCTAATGCTCCTGCTATGACTGGTAAAATTGTACATGCAGAAAATATACATACGCCTACAATTGCTAGTGTTATGATTGTTATTGTTGTTTTCATTGTTCTTTTCCTTTTTTAGTTTATATCTGTTAAGTCTTTTTGGAGTACCATAAAGAGAGGTTCTGTAGCCAAGGGGTTTGACTTTTGTCGTCTAAATAAGTACTTGAATCGTATGGGTTTCATCCTCATAATAATCACTATGAGTCCCCCCCCACAATTTACTAAAAACACCATTAGCAGTAAATAAATTAACATCTTCTTCATATTTCTACTCTTTTTTAATTGTTTTTATTCTTTAATATTAAAGAGTGATTTAAAAGTGATATTTTGAATAGAAAGTGGAGAGAACTCTAAATTTAATGACTTATTTAGAGTTCGTAGAAAAAAATTGTTTTAAAATATTTTTTATATGTAAAGGCTACGAAACCTTAGCCAACGCAATCATGTGGTCAACTTTGGTTTTAATGCTCTGATAATCCGTTATCTTATCTGATATAAAAGTAAAGTTTTCTTTGTCACTGGGAACAACTATAGCTTGACCATCCACAAAGAGTAAAGAAGGAATCTCTTTGGCTTTAATGTGCTGAGTGACATTTGAGTGTTCTACTTCAGAATGTACTCTGTCTAATAAAATACATTTGTAAGAATTCACATCCATTACTTTTTTAAGCTCATCAATATTTGCTACAACATCTACAGAGTAGTCCAATCTGTGTAAAATAGCAGCAATGATTTTAGCCTCCATCGGCGTTTCTTTGTAGAGTAGTATATCAGTTGTAGAAACAAGGGGAAGTTTATCAGCCGTTTGAGAAGTGTTAAAATACATTTCCAATACCCTAATAAACTTTTCTAAATCAATAGGTTTAGAAACATATTCATCCATACCCTCACGCATAAACTGTTCCCTATCCCCTTTAAGTGCATTTGCCGTCACAGCAATAATGGGCGTATGCTCTAAGTTTTCACTATTTTCATAAGCTAAAATCTCTTGAGTTGCTTCAATTCCATTCATAACAGGCATCTGAATATCCATAAAAATCACATCATATTGCTGATGATTTTTCTTATACATATCAAAACCTATCTGACCATTATTGGCACATTCTGTTGTAATACCAATATTTTTCAATGTATGTTGAATCATCTTCTGATTAATTGGGTTATCTTCAACTACCAATGCATGTATATTAGAAAAGAGTTTATTTGAGTTCTTTTCTTTAACTTCTTTCTTGCTCACTTTGTTATGTGGAAGGCTACTCTCTTCTTTATATTCTACTAAAGTATTAAAAGATTTTTCAACTTTTGAAAAAGTAATCGGTTCATAAATGATTTGAGAAACAGTAGAGGTAAGGTCTTGTACCAAATGATGCTTATTTAACTTGGTAACTAAAATAATATTGGAATGTGAACCATGTACTACCACGATTTTTTCTAACTCTAGTTTATTAATTTTATCATAATGAATATAGAGTGCATCAAAGCTTGATTTGGAAGCATTTAAACACGCGTCAATACTATTAAATCGCATGGCAAAATGTTTAAAATAGAGCAGATAATCTTCAAGATAATGGTCAGAATCTTTCTGTTGTACCTCTTGTGGAGCATAAATCGCCATTTTCATTACTTTAGTACTCGGCATTTTTTTGACTTCTTGCATAGGAATAGACAAAGTAAAGTAGAATTGGCTTCCCTCACCTAAAACACTTTTTACCTTTAATGCACCTCCAAGTGCATTAACCAATGCAGAGGAAATGGTTAATCCTAAACCTGTTCCTCCATACTTACGGCTTGTTGAACTGTCTGCTTGGGTAAATGCCTCAAATACTTTGGACTCTTGCTCTTTAGAGATTCCAAGCCCTGTATCTTTAACTGTAAACTTAATATTAACATCTTCTCCCTCAACTGAACTCTGTTCAATCATGACATCAATCGTTCCTCTATTTTCTGTAAACTTAATAGCATTAGAGATTAAATTTATCAAAACTTGTTTAATTTTTCCTGGGTCGGAACGTAAAAGCATTGAAGAGAACGATGGGTCAATCCATAATGAAAAATCAATATCTTTCTTAGAGGCATTCGCAGCATAAGACTCAATAACATTTTCAAACTCTTCCATAGGATTAAAATATATCTCTTCTAATTGAATATGACCATTTTCAATTTTTGAAATATCTAAAATATCATTAACAATCCCCACTAAATCTTCGGAACTTTTTCTAATAATTTGAACAAACTCTTCTTGTTCATTGTTGAGTTTCGTAGAGCTTAGAAATTTACTAAAACCAATAATACCATTAAGAGGAGTACGAATTTCATGTGACATATTGGCTAAGAAGAGACTTTTTGTACGATTCGCCTCATCAGAAAGTTCTTTATGTTCTTGAAGTTCTTCAATAATCTCTGACATAAAATTATAGATATTGGACATATTTTGACTCTTAACAATGATCTTAAACTCTTCTGCTTTGTTAGCATCATGAACCTCTTCAATATCTTCAAGAAGACGTGCCAAACTTTTTTTATCTACTTTTTTTCGGAAAGTAAACAGTGCTTTTAATTTTCTAAAAATCATTATTTTACCTTTAAATATTATTATATTATAAATATTACAATATAATTATTTTATTTAAGCTTTAATTTATAATATTTTATGTTTTTTTAAATTAATATTCTATATCACACTTCGTTTTAGTCAAGATAAACAAAAATTATGCTAACATCATGCTTCCAAAATTCTTGCTCATAAATTGGATAAGCTTTAAGGCTTAATATTATGGGCTATCAAACCAAAAGGAACACAATGAACAACTACGAAACACTGTATGTACTTAAACCTACACTTACAGATGAAGAGACAGCAGCCAACATTGCAAAGATTGAAGCAATTCTTGTTAAAAATGGTGCTGAAATTCTTGCTACTGATAAAATGGGAATGAGAAGACTTGCTTACCCTGTTGAAAAAAATGAGCGTGGTGTTTACACTATTGTTTACTATAAAGCAGAAGGTACACTTATTAACGAGCTTGAAAGAAACTTGAAGTTTAACGAAGAGGTTATTAAATACCTTACTGTTAAATATACAAAACAAAAAGAAGTAGCTCAATTTGAGAAACTTGTAACAGCAGCAAACGTTGTTAAAGAAGAGCCAAAAACTGAAGAAGTAGTGGCTGACGAAGCACCTGTGGCAGAAACACCTGCACCTGAAGCAACAACTGAAGCGTAATTCAAACCGTTAAATAGTAAATAGGAGCAACCCATGTATAACAAAGTAGTATTGGTAGGAAACCTCACAAGAGATGTAGAGATTAGATATTCACAATCTGGTTCAGCCATTGGTAATGTTGGCATCGCCACTAGCCGTAAATGGAAAAGCCAAACTGGCGAACAAAAAGATGAAGTGATGTTTATTGACCTTACATTTTTTGGGCGTACAGCTGAAATAGCAAACCAATACCTTCGCAAGGGAAGCAAAGTTTTAGTAGATGGAAGATTGCAGTTTCAGCAGTGGACAGCACAAGATGGAAGCAAAAGAAGTAAACATGCCATTACTGTAGAGAACCTACAAATGTTAGATTCAAAAGCAGATGCTCAGAATCCAAACAACAACAATGGATATGATGGACAAGCAAGTCAAAATAACTATGGTGGTGGACAACAAAACCAAGGTAGTTCTTATGGACAGCCTCAGCAACAGCAAGGTCAAAATGCTTACGAACAACCACAAGCTTCACAGCAACCAGCTTACAATGCACCACAACAGCAACAAGCACAACCTTCCGTTCCAGAAATCGACATCGATGATGACGAAATACCATTTTAGGAGATAAACATGGCAGAAAGAAGAAAGTTCAAAAAAAGATATTGTAAATACTGTGAAATGAAAGTAGATTTCATTGACTATAAAGATTTAGGTCTTTTAAAATTTTCACTAAGTGAAAGATTTAAAATTATGCCTAGAAGACTTACAGGTAACTGTAAACGTCACCAAGAGCTGGTAACTGTTTCTATTAAAAGAGCAAGACAAACAGCACTTATTCCATACATTGTAGATAGAAAAAATGTAGTGGAAAACCCATTTGAGTTTGTTAGATAATCGCTAACAAACTCTATAAGGGCAGACACAGAGGTCTGCCCTTACAGAACAGCCTCCCCTCTCTTATAAATCATCTGACTTATTAGCTTTAATACTATAACGTTTTAATAATCCACTTTCAGCATCAAGTGCTTCTTTTTTATTAATAACTACTTTAGCACCATCTTCATCTTCAAGTACCACAAATTTCTCTTTAGTATTCATCACCAAGCCATAAAACTCTTTGAAGTCCTTAAACTCTTTGCCATTTACTTTCGCGATGTACCACATCCCAATACCATAATCACCACGTGTATGTGAAGATGCCAATACTTTTAACAACACTACCAACTCTTGCTTCTCTTTTTTAGGAAATTTAGTAGCAGCATAACGTAAACTAAGAACAGGATTACCAGAGCTGTTTAAAAGGTTTTGTGTAATAGGAGAGAAGACATATCCACCTAACATGAAGTAAGTAGGCATCTTGTCATACTCTAACTGTGAATAGGTTGATTTCTCTTTACTTGATGTTTTGGGCAAAGTTACATTCAATGAAAGTTTTTCACCTCTACGCAGTACCTCAAGGCTCACTTTATCACCATATTGATGCACATCAATAAAATATTTAAAATGCGTATATTGATTAGGTCTAAACTCTACTGTTCCATCACTCTCTATCTTATGCCCATCAATAGAGGTAATAATGTCCTCTTTTTGAAGTACCTCTTTTAAAATTGAGTTGTGAACAATGTCAACCACTAAAATTCCACCCTCTTCTTCTGCTAAATGATAATACTCTTTAAGTGAAGGATTTTCAATCTTATCGGTCATAATGCCAAGTTTTGGGAACCCATCATGCTTACCATCTTCTACATCTTTTAAAAAGTGTTGAATAATATCCACAGGAACCATGTATCCAATGTTTTGAGAGAAGCTAATGCCTTGCATGACGACTCCTACTATCTTTCCATTAGAAATAGTAGGACCTCCCGAGTTTCCAGGGTTAATTGCTGCATCTATCTGAATGGCTAAAAAACTTTTTCCACTATGTACGTAACGGTTATGCTCAATTCGAGAGACAATCCCTGTACTCACCGAAATGGTATGTCCTCCCATTGGGTAACCATATACCGTTACTTTATCTTGCATTTTAGGCAGTGTTCCAAAGCTTAGGGGTGTTGTTCCTTTAAAAAAGTCTTTATCTTTAACTTCTAAAAGCGCTAAGTCTGTGTCATGTGAAACAAAAAGTACTTCAGCTTCATATCGTTTGGTGTCACCATATTTTTTAACTTCTATAAAGGTCTCATTGGCAATCACATGGGCATTGGTTAAGATACGGTTTCCAGAGATAATACTTCCCGAACCACTTGAACGCTGAACCGATGAGTTCCATGGTTCCAAATAGTTGGTCGCTTTAGATACAGTATAAATTTTTACAATTGAAGAGTCGATTGAAGCATTGTTTTCTGATGCTGTTACCAAAGAGAAGGCTAAACTCATCAAAGCCAATAGTTTAAAAATATTTTTCATTTAGTTTCCTATATTTATTTTGACAAAAGTATAACAGCAAAAAGTAAACCATTAAACAATGTAATATTAATCAACGGATATAATAGCTAAAAAAATTTAGGAGTGGCATAGAATGGCAACAATTTCAATGGGTGACTTAAAAAAAGGTGTTAGATTAGAGTTAGATAGCAACCCTTACAAAGTAGTAGATTTTCAACACGTAAAACCAGGTAAAGGGGCGGCATTTGTAAGATGTAAAATTAAAAACCTCTCAACAGGTAAAGTAATTGACAAAACAGTTCACGCTGGGGATAAATTTGAAGTACCTGATTTAGAGCAAACTACCATGCAGTATCTTTATGATGATGGAGAGTTTTTACAGTTTATGGATACCACAACTTACGACCAAATTGGGCTACTTCATGAGCAAGTAGGTAAAGAGGTAATTGATTTTCTTATTGATGGAATGGAAGCTGATATTCTTTTTTACAAAGGGAAAGCCATCTCTGTTGAGATTGCACAAACAGCTACTTATACCGTAGTTGAGACACCACCAAACTTCAAAGGGGACTCACAAGGTGGTAAAAAACCTGCAACACTTGACTCTGGAGCGGTGGTTCAAGTACCTTTCTTTGTTTTAGAGGGTCAAAAAATTGTGGTTGATACCGTTGAGGGTAAATACTTAGAAAAAGCCAAATAGATTATTGCACCAATTTTAATGGTGCAATAAATTGACACCCTACCTGATTGCTTCTGCGTCTAGCTCTCCAGACTTTAATTTTTTAAGATAATCACTTAGCATCTCTCTTACATCGCCTGACATTATCATCAGTCCAAAAAGGTTGGGTATCGCCAAGGCTAAAAATAGAATAGAAGAGAAATCAACCATCGTTCCTGTGTCGGTGATGGTCGCAATGACAATAAATGCTAAAAATATTAGCTTATAGACAATGGAACTCTTAGCCCCAAACAAGTAAACCCAAGCTCTCTCGCCATAGTATGACCAAGAAATCATGGTTGAGAAAGCGAACATAAAGATTGCTCCTCCTAAAATGGTAGGAAACCATGAAACCACCGAACCAAAGGCAGTAGAGGTAATGACAGCTCCTTGTTTAGCAGCAATGGCAGCGTCTAGTGCTTCGGTTCCTCCAAGGTAAGAGCCTGTCAAGATGACCACTAAAGCTGTCATGGTACAAACAACAACTGTATCAATGAATGGCTCATATAAAGAAACCAAACCTTGACGTACTGGGTATTTTACTCTAGCAGCCGAGTGAGCAATCCCTGCTGAACCTAACCCTGCTTCATTGGAGAAAACAGCTCTTTGAAAACCTTGTATCATCGCCCCAAACATTCCTCCTGCTACAGCTGTAGGAGAGAATGCTTCCTTAAAAATCAACGCAAAAGCATCAGGAATGGCGGTAAAGTAAGTGCCTAAAACCCAAAAGACCATGAGCAGATAAAAAACCACCATAAGGGGGACTATCTTTTCAGCCACAGTAGCAATTCGTTTAATCCCCCCAATTATCACAAGCCCTGTAATTCCAGCCATAATGAGACCAAAGACCCATGGGAAATCGTTAAAGAAAGCAACTTGCCCTTGCATGACTGAAAGTGATTGTGAAATTTGAAAAGTATTTCCAGCCCCCAATGCCCCCAAAATCATGAAAAAAGCAAAGACCATCGCCATGGCTTTACCTGTTTTGGGCATATTTTTTTCAGCCAAACCCTGCGATAGATACTCCATACCTCCCCCCATGATTGTTCCATCAGGTAGAAACTTTCGGTGTTTGACAGCCAGAGTAACTTCTGTGAATTTCAATGTCATTCCCAAAAAACCTGCCAATATCATCCAAAAAGCAGCCCCTGCTCCACCCCAAGAGATAGCAATGGAGACAGCTGCAATGTTACCAATACCTACGGTTGCCGAAAGAGCTGTTGCCAAAGATTGGAAAGGTGAGATTACCCCTTTGTCCTCTTTGGTTTTGTATTTACCGCGTACAATTGCCAAGGAATGTGCAAACATACGAAGATTGACAAACCCCATCTTCAGCGTTAAAAAAACACCCCCAACAATTAAGAGTGCCACCACAAAAGGAAATGTTGTTCCCTCAATTTGACCTAAAAAAATATCAAAAAATAAGATACTCTCAAAAAAGGCATTTATGCCTTGAAACAGTTCATTCATTTTCATTCCTAATTATATAGTCTGTAACATTTGGTATGTAACATTGTATATTAAAAAATCTTATCTTAGATAAAAAATCTTATCTAACTTATGGTAGAATGATTAATCAAAAATTTAAAGGGTTCTCATGAAGCATTCAATTATCATCAACTTACTTTTATTTAGTGGTATTGCACAAGCAGATAATCTACTCTGTCAAAATCCAGAACCTTATGTCTATGAAGACCATGCTCAAAAGTCACACTATGAGAACTGCAAACGTAACGGTATGACCTATTGGTACAATATTGAGAAAGAAGGGGTTATTAAATCTGAAGTAAACTTTAAAAATGACAAAGAAAATGGGCTCTATACCTCTTACCATGACAATGGAAAAGTAAAATTAACTGTTAACTACACCGATGGTCAAAAAGATGGTGTTCAAAAGGTCTATTATGATTCAGGTCAATTAGGTGAGCAAGTTACCTACAAAAAAGGTCGCCGTGAGGGACTTTTTTGGGAATGGGATTTGGAAGGGTTTAAATATTCCGAAGTGATGTATAAGCATAACTACAAAGTGGGCATCAAAAAATATTTTGACCATGAAGAAAAAGTTGTTAAGACAGAAGAGTACAAAATGGACAGAAACCCAGTTATGCTTAAGATGCTTAAAGATAAACGCAAAGAGATTTTGGTCGATTTAGCCAAATATGGACTCATGCCTAAAACAGCCACTAAAGAAGAGAGGATGCGATAGATGCGTCAAAATGTCTTAATTTTATGTACAGGAAACTCTTGTCGAAGTATTATTGCAGAAGCACTTATTAACAAAGAGTTAGAAGGTATTGAAGCCTACAGTTCAGGGGTAAAACCAAGTGGGAAAGTCAATCCCAATGCAAAACGTCTGTTAGAAGAGCATGGGATATGGCAAGATGCCTATCATTCAAAAACATTAGATACTTTAGCGCATATAGCATTTGACCTAGTGGTGACTGTTTGCGACCATGCCAAAGAGAGTTGCCCCATTTTTGAGGGTTCGACAAAAGTAATACATATGGGTTTTGAAGACCCAGATGGAAAACCTTATGAGGCATTTGAAGTGACTTATGAAGCAATCAAAACCAAATTATTACCTAAAATTAAAAAGGAATTATCAATGAAGATGAATAAAAGTGTATTTAAAACCACAGAAGGTGTAAAGATTAACTTTACAGGTGTTGTTGCCAAAGAGCAGATCGTTAAAATGGTACAAAACTGTTCAACAGGTGCTTGTGAATGCATGAGTGATGCAACTAAGAAAAAGATTACCAATATGCAAGTAGAGGGAAAAGATGGAGAAGTCGCCTTACAACTCTCAGGGGATATTTCTAAAGAAGAGATAGAAAAAGCCTTAGCCAAATCAAAGGTTTTAAACCCATAATGTTACTCGCTAGTTTAGTTTTTTTAATCACCCTCATCTTCATCATTTGGCAACCCAAAGGCTTACAAATAGGCACAACAGCCATCATTGGGGCAGTCGTTGCTTATGCACTTGGCATTGTCGCCTATGATGACCTCTTTACTGTTTTTGACATTGTTTGGGACGCAACTTTGGCGTTTATTGGTATTATCATTCTCTCTATGGTACTCGATGAAATAGGCTTTTTTGAGTGGTGTGCCATCAAAATGGCAAAGCTCTCCAAAGGTAATGGACATCTTATGTTTGTCTATGCCCTACTCTTAGGGGCATTTGTCTCGGCTCTCTTTGCCAATGATGGAGCAGCCCTTATTTTAACCCCTATTCTCTTAGCCAAAATGAAGATTTTAAAACTCAATGCCAAAACCATTTTAGCTTTTTTACTAGCAGGTGGATTCATTGCTGATTCTGCTTCCTTGCCTTTTGTCTTCTCTAATCTAACCAACATTGTCACAGCCAACTACTTTAACATTGGTTTTGCCGAGTATTTAGCGACAATGATTGTGCCTTTTATTGTTTCAGTCATTGTTTCCATTGGGCTTTTGTGGCTCATTCTTAGAAAAGATATTCCCAAACAAATCGACATTAGCCTACTCAAAGATGAAAATGAAGTCTTAAAGTCTAAAACGCTCTTTTTATTTTCATGGTTTTTCTTAGCCCTACTTATTGCTGGGTATTTTATTGGCGATAGCTATGGTTTACCTGTGTCGCTCTTTGCCTTGGGTGGAGGCGTTATTTTTCTACTCATTGCCACTTACTTAAAAACAGTCGATGCAAAAGCCATCATAAAAAATGCTCCTTGGCAAGTAGTGTGGTTTAGCATTGGGCTTTATGTGGTAGTTTATGGGCTTAAAAATGCTGGATTAACCGATTATCTAAGCCTCATACTGCAAGACCTCTCCACTAGAGGAGATACCATTGCCATTGTGGGTACAGGATTTATTTCGGCATTTCTATCAGCCATTATGAACAATATGCCTACCATTATGATTATGGATATTGCGTTGGTCGATGTAAGTAACCAAGCCTTAGTCTATGCAAATATCATCGGTTGTAACTTAGGGCCTAAAATGACCCCATTTGGAAGTTTAGCCACCCTACTTTGGTTGCACGTTTTAGCACAAAAGGGCGTAAAAATTGGATTTTGGCAATACAGTAAGTTTGGCTTAATAATTACCCCACCTGTGCTGTTAGTGGTCTTGTTGAGTTTGGCGTATTTGTAAGCCTGTAGGTCGGGGTATCCCTACCCCGACAAATATTTTATCTATATTATTTTCTTAGGATAAGCGTGAGGAATTGCTACTTAATCTGCTCCAACATATCCTTAAATGACTCTTCAAAGGCGACAAGCCCCTCATCAAGAAGTTGCTTGTAAAGCTTCTCCATGTTAAAGCCATTGTCTTCTAAATTCATAAAGTAACCGTTAATCACCGATGGCTCTAAAGGTAAAGCCTCTTGATTATCTGAAGTTTTAATATGTGCTTCAATGGTTGCTAAAGGAGCAGTATTTACAGAGTGAGCAGCCATAAGCCCTTTGATGTAGTAGTTAGGTTCTAAAGCATCCCCTTTTACACCTGTACTGGCAAACAACGCTCTAATGTTAGGCACTTCATGCCCCTCTATCATGTTGTAAATTTTTGCAGCATTATAGATACCTGTTTTGGCAGGGTCAATACCTGCTGCTTCAAGCTCTGCATCTATGGCACGGTCAAAACGACTTACAAAAACAGAGATAACTCCCTCAACACGACAAGCACCATACTTTTCGCCTTGCTGAATTCCTTTTCGCATCGCTTTAAAACATTGAGTCGCTTGTTTAGGAGAAAATACCAACGTTGCATTCACAGAAATACCTTCAGCCATTAAGGCTGTCATTGCATCATATCCTGCTTGAGTTGCAGGAACTTTGACCATCACATTTGGCTCACCAATCGCTTTGAAAAGGCGTTTTCCCTCTGCGATTGTTCCCTCTGTGTCATTACATAAAAAAGGGTCAACTTCAATAGAAATATAGCCATCATTTCCCGCATCATAAAGCGGTCTAAGCATCTGGGCAGCAGTTTTAATATCTTCAATCGCTAAAGCTTCATACTTCTCTTTGGCTGTTTTCCCCGCTAAAGAAGCAAGTTGTTCTTTGTAGGCAGGTGAAGTTGTAATGGCATTTGCAAAAATGGCAGGGTTCGAGGTTGCCCCATTGACAATTCCTTGCTCTAACAATTTTGAAAACTCATTTTTTAAATAGTCTCTCTCTATAAAATCTAGCCACAACGAAAAATTAATTTCTCTGTTTACCATAACCAAATACTCCAAATATTATTCACTATACTCCCAACTCCAGTCACTCCATGAACCAAAGTCAGTATTTTTCTCTAATGTCTCTTCCAATAAATCTAAAAAGTCATTACGTTCTACGAGAATTGCCCCCAAACTTACTAGATGAGGAGTCTCCACTTGACAGTCGATAAAATCATAACTTCTTTTCACACATATATCACTTAATGCAAAGAGAGAAACTTTGGAAGCATTGGACATTAAAGAGAACATTGACTCTCCAAAAAAACCACCCCCCAATGCTATACCATAAAGTCCACCCACGAGTTCACCATCATAGTAGGTCTCAACAGAGTGTGCATAGCCCATTTTATGGAGTTCTATATAAGCTCTTTTCATCTCTGAACTAAGCCATGTCCCCTCTTGGTCTTCACGCGGAATAACAGAACAGTGGTTAATGACCGATTCAAAATCTCTGTCAAAATAGACTTCAAATCCTTTGTTACGTAAAATGCGTTTAAACGATTTACTTGCTTTAAAATTTTCAGGAAAAAGAAGAAGACGCTGGGGAGGTGACCACCATAAGATGGGGTCATCTTCACTAAACCAAGGAAAAATTCCCGCTTGATAGGCTTTTAAAATTCGGTAGGGGTTTAAATCCCCACCAAAAGCGACTAAACCCTCTTGGGTAGTATGTTTAGGTGAAGGAAAAATATGCTCTTTAATGAGTTGTGGGAGGTAATATTCATCATCATGCGTTGAAGACAAAATCAAGTTTCTCCTGTTTGTAGGTCACTTTAACTGTGCCACCCTTTTTAAGTTTTCCAAACAGAATCTCATCGGTCAATGCCTCTTTGATTTTTTGGTCAATCACACGGGCAATCTCTCTTGCTCCAAACACATCAGAGTAACCCTCTTGTGCAATGTAAGTACGGGCTTTTTTACCAAGCTTAATCGTAATATTTTTCGCAGCCATCTGTTTGTTGAGTTTCACCATTTCACGCTCAACAATCTTCTCAATGTCCTCTAATGACAAGTGATTAAAGGTAATAACTGAACTCAAACGGTTTCTAAACTCTGGCGAGAAAAAGTCTTTTAAGGCATTGTCCGTTTTTTTACTATCATCTTTGTTGAAGCCCATAACATTTGCTTCTTTTGTTCCAAGGTTTGAAGTCATAATCAACACAACATTTTTAAAGTCACTCACCATGCCGTTATTGTCTGTTAATTTTGCACCATCCATTACTTGAAGTAAAATGTTCATAATGTCAGGATGTGCTTTTTCAATCTCATCAAGTAACAACACCATGTGAGGGTTCTTCTTAACCATTTCAGTTAAGAGTCCCCCTTGCTCATAGCCAACATAACCAGGAGGAGCACCAATAAGACGTGACATCGCATGTTTTTCCATATATTCACTCATATCAATACGTTCAAAGTGAATGTTCATGCTCTCTGCCACTTCAGTAGAGAGTGCTGTTTTACCAACGCCCGTAGGTCCGACAAAAAGGAACGAACCAATTGGGGAGTTCTCTTTGTTTAGCCCAGCATAAGAGCGTTTTATGGCTTGTACTAAACTATCAACGGCTTTATCTTGTCCAATAATTTTAGACTTAATATTTTTTGCCATATCTTTAAGTTTAGTGACATCATTAGATGAAACAACCGTTGATGGAAGTTTCAACATACGTGCTACTGAAGCTTCAATATCTTCAGCATTAACCGTGACATCAGTTTTACCACGTAACATAAAGTGTGCACCTACCTCATCAATAATATCCATCGCCTTATCAGGTAAAAATCTATCATGTAAATATTTAACAGACAAATCAACCGCCGACTTTAACGCCTCTTCTGAAAAAGTAATTTTATGATAATCTTCATATTTATCTTTAATACCTTTTAAAATAATCAAAGTATCCTCAACCGATGGCTCATCAATGTCTATTTTAGAAAAACGACGTGAAAGCGCTTTATCTTTGTCAAGGTAGTTTCTGTATTCAGCATAAGTAGTCGCCCCAATACACTTCAATTCTCCTCTAGCTAAAGCAGGTTTAAGTAAGTTCGCAGCATCCATGCTACCCCCACTTGTTGCTCCTGCACCTACCAATGTGTGAATTTCATCTATAAATAAAATCGCTTTATCAACTGTTTGAAGCTCTGTTAAGATACCTTTGAGACGTTTTTCAAAATCTCCTCTGTATTTCGTTCCTGAAATCAT
>JALSHP010000152.1 GCA_026982175.1 Campylobacteraceae bacterium | reverse complement strand
GCTAAATGCAAAAAGTGATTTATATGCCTATTTACCTTTTCATTTTTGGGAACTACTAGAAGAGAATGGAAGGTTAGGAATTATTATCTCTAACTCTTGGTTAGGTACAGAGTGGGGAGCTATATTTAAAAGATTATTATCTCAATTTTTCAAAATAGAATTTATCATCGCTTCTGGTAGTGGTCGTTGGTTTCAAAATGCTGATGTTGTGACTAATATTTTAATATTAGAGAAAAAAGATATATCCCTCCCTACAGATGACGAAATCACTAGCTTTGTGAGCATCAATAAAAACTTGAATAACACAACAACAAATGAAGAGATAGAGATACTTTATGAAAATATTTTAACAGATAATAATGATGAAATATTTAATGCCATAGCCTATAAAACTAGTAAAATACTAGATATTGATTTAAATTGGAATACACTTTTCAGTGATATATCATGGCTAGATGAAATAGAAGAAAAATTAATTTATGCCAATGAGCTATTCGATATTAATAGAGGAGAGAGAAGAGGTTGTAATCCTATGTTCTATCCAAAAAATGGTCATGGAGTTGAAGCTGAATATATTAAAAATGTATTAAAAACTCCAAAAGAGATTAAATCACTTATTAGCGAAGCCAAAACAGATGCTTTTTGTTGTTCTAAATCAATAGAAGATTTAAAAAAGCTAAATCATATTGGAGCATTAACTTGGATACAAAAATTTCAATATAAATCTACTATTATAGCAAAATCAAGTAAAAAAGACTCTTTTTGGTATGAGATGGACTCTTCTAGTATGGCTGATTTAGTGATTAGTTTAAATCCTGATAAAAGAATTTTTATTGCAAAATTTAATACAAAATCTTTTGTTGACCAAAGATTAATACGATTTACAGCTAAAAAAGAGATTGACATTGATTTGTTTCATGCTCTATTAAATAGTATTTTAGGCATATTTTTTATAGAATCATTAGGTTTTGGTAGAGGGCTTGGAGCATTGGATTTAAATTCAAGTAGCATGAAAAAGCACCTTAGAGTTTTAAATCCTCAACTATTAAGAGATGAACAGATTCAACTTATTAAAGACAAATTTATGCCTATTCGAGATAGGGAGATAAAAAATATTGAAGATGAACTAAAAGATAGAGATAGAATAGAATTTGATGATACTATTTTAGAAGCTTTTAATATATTAAACTTAAAAAACAAAATAGAGAATTCTTTTTTATATCTATATAATATGAGAAAAAATAGTAGAGATTAACATGTACCAAAAAGAACTAAACGCCCTCAAAAGAGCAGGAAGATTTCGCCAAAGAAAAGTGTGGGACAAAGATTTAATAGATTTTGCCTCCAATGACTACTTAGGGTTAGCAAACAATAAAACCCAACTTCAAAAAGCTCTAAACTTACTTAATGAGTATGATACCCATGCTCCAAAAGCAAGTATGTTGGTAAATGGGTATCATGAAATTCATGAACGATTTGAGCAAACTTTGGCTAGGCTTAATGGCTTTGAAGAGGGTTTGATTGTGGGGTCTGGATTTTTAGCAAACCTTTCACTCATAGAAGCGTTGATTCGTAAAAAGGACATGCTGTTTATAGATGAAGATTACCATGCTTCGGGCATGATGACTACTGGGCTTTTGGCTGATAGGGTTATAAAGTTTAAACACAATGACCCACAAGATTTAGAAGATAAATTAAAAAATTTTAGGGGAGTTGGACGCAAGATTATTGCTGTGGAGGGGGTCTATTCTATGAGTGGGGCTTTGTGTAGAAGAGAGATTTTTGAAATTGCTGATGCGTATGAAGCCTTGCTAATTGTCGATGAAGCACACTCCTCAGGTGTTGTAGGAGAGAAGCTTTTAGGTGTTTTTGAACTTTATGACATAAAGCCTCATGAACGGCATATTAAAATGGGAACATTGGGTAAAGCCTATGGCTCTTATGGGGCGTATATTCTGGCTTCTTCTCATATTATCTCTTTTTTACTCAATCGAGGAAAGCCTATTATCTATTCTACTGCTCCTTCGGTGATTGATACGGCTTTAGCCTTAGTTAACATTGAGTATGTCGCTCAAAATAGTCATAGTTTATATAAAGAGATTAAACAGCATCAAGCCATTGTCAAAGAGTATCTCAATATTAAACTTCACTCTTTAATCTTACCCATTATCATGACAAATAATGAAATGACCTTAAGCTATCAAAAAAAACTTGAAGCCAAAGGTTATTTGGTTGGGGCTATTCGACAGCCTACCGTAGAAAAACCTATTTTAAGAATTATTCCTCGACTTGGTAATGTGGAGAATCAGTTAAAATCAATGCTTTATGAAATTAAGATATAATAACAGTTAATATAAAAAAGGAATATTCTCTATGCTCAACAGACTTATCAAAGGTTCTATACTTTTAGCTATTATCTTTGCATTAGCACTTTTTGCTGCCTTTATTTATGCTTATAACGAAATTAAGATTGATGCTGATAAACTTATTAACTACAATCCTCCAACCTCTTCAATTATTTTAGATAGCCAAGGCAATAAAATTGCCTATGTTTTTAAAGGAAAACACCGTCTATATGCGACTTATGATGAGATTCCAGGTTATGTAGTTGAAGCATTGGTTGCCATTGAAGATACCCGTTTTTTTGAACACAATGGGGTGAATCCTGATGCCATTATTCGTGCGGCTCTGCGAAACTTTAAAGCTGGACATAAAGTTGAGGGAGGGAGTACCCTTACACAACAATTGGTCAAAAACACTATTTTAACCAATGAGCGTTCTTATTCTCGCAAAATTAAAGAGGCAATTATGTCAATGAAAATTGAAAATGAGCTGACCAAAGAGGAGATTTTAGAGCGTTACTTAAATGAGATGTTTTTTGGACATGGATATTATGGGATTAAAACAGCTGCCAAAGGGTATTACCGAAAAGAGTTGAGTGAATTGACCTTGAAAGAGTCTGCTCTTTTAGCAGGTCTCATGAAAGCACCCAGCACCTATGACCCCACACGAAACTTGGACAAAGCCCTCACCCGTGCAAGTACCATTCTCTCACGGATGAAAAAGTTAGGCTGGATTACCCATGATACCTATCTCGATGCGATTAAAGAGATTCCAACCATCTACAAAGACACCTTGACACAAAACATTGCCCCTTATGTCACCGATGAAGTGGTACGACGACTAAAAAAAGAGTTCCCAGACATTAGAAGTGGTGGCTACACCATCTATACAACCATTGA
>JALSHP010000151.1 GCA_026982175.1 Campylobacteraceae bacterium | reverse complement strand
TTAATTAAGTTCTTGAAGTAATCTTGCATAATAATCTGACTGATGAAATGTTTTTTCATATCGCCATCTTAAGACAAACTCAATTATTTTATTTTTGAGTTCCTCATCGAGCTTTTCGGCTTTACCATAATAGCCAAGTGAACTGTTTTTAGTTACTTTTTTTCCGCTATCATTATTCACCTGCCTAATAGCAATAATCTGTACATACTTCCCATTTTGTAACACACCAAAATTCTCATGCTTAAGTCCAATAGCTGCAAGATTCATAGCACTGTAATCAAAAAGTGTTGTAAAATCACCATGCTTTTCATGGAGCTTTAAATCTCTAAAAAGTTGTTCTACTCTTTTTAGATTATTAGCTCTTACATCAATTTTTTCAAACCTATCAAGTAAAAAATTTATCTTTTCTATAGCTCTCATAAAATATTATATACTACACTTAACCTATTTTAGATAAAATTACCCAACAAAATTAATGGATATATAATATGGATTATTTAAAAATCACAGGAGGAACCAAACTCTCTGGTTCCGTTCAAATCTCTGGTGCTAAAAACTCAGCACTTCCTATCATTGCAGCAACAATACTTTCAGATAAAGAGGTCGTACTTAAAAATTTACCCAATGTCGTTGACATAAGAACCCTACTAAAGCTAATTGGTATGCTAGGTGGTACAGTAGAACACAATGAAACCGTAGCAGAGATTAACAATGGCACAATGAACTCTACCAAAGCAGTCTATGAAATCGTCTCTCAAATGAGAGCTTCTATCTTAGTTTTAGGACCTCTTTTGGCTCGTTTTGGAGAGTGTGAGGTGAGTCTTCCTGGTGGTTGTGCCATTGGTCAACGCCCTATTGATTTACACTTAAAAGCCATGGAGTCCATGGGTGCAAAGATAGAGATTAAAGGTGGATATGTACGTGCCGAAGCACCCAATGGGCTTCAAGGAGCTAAAATAGTTTTTGACAAAATCACCGTTGGGGGAACAGAAAACACCCTAATGGCGGCTGCCCTAGCACATGGAACAACCACCATTGTCAATGCCGCCAAAGAGCCTGAAATTGTCCAACTTTGTGATATGTTAAGCGATGCAGGAGTAAAAATTAAGGGAACAGGAACTTCTGAAATTATCATTGAAGGAACAGGTCAAAAGCCTTTAATCTTTAAAGAGGTAGAGATTATTCCTGATAGAATAGAAGCAGGAACTTACCTCTGTGCGGCTGCCATTACCAACTCGACCATTACCTTAGAAAAAGTGAATGCCACACATATTGAAGCCTCTATTGATAAACTTGAAAACATGGGGTGTTCATTTGAGATAGATGGTTCTAATATTACCATTAATGGGACAAATCGTTTAAATCCTGTCTCATTAGTCACCACCGAGTACCCAGGTTTCCCAACTGATATGCAAGCACAATTTATGGCAGTAGCCACCATGGCAATTGGGGAAAGCGTCATTGAAGAGCGTCTCTTTGAAAACCGTTTTATGCATGTGAGTGAACTCAACCGTTTGGGTGCTGATATTTGGCTTAAAGGCTCTGTCGCTGCCATTCGACCCGTGGCACAACTTCATGGAGCAGATGTCATGGCAACTGATTTACGTGCGAGTTCAGCTTTGGTTTTAGCAGGATTGGTCGCACAAGGAACAACGAATGTTAGAAGAATCTACCATTTAGACAGAGGATATGACAATTTAGAGGGAAAACTCTCTGCACTTGGGGCAAAAATAGAACGTTTAAGTGAATAGCATTTAGGAAAAATTGTAACATACCGAACATCATCTATTTGTGATATTAACGCTATTTAGGCAAATTAAACAAGCATCGGATATAATCAATTCAAATTATATCCATAAGGAAATAGCAACATGAGCATTAAGATACATGAGTATGATGCAGTTATTGTTGGGGCAGGACTGGCAGGTCTAGCAGCAGCAAAAGAGCTAACAGAAGCAGGAAAAAAAACCGCTGTAATTACCAAATTACACCCACTACGAAGCCACTCTGGGGCTGCTCAAGGGGGAATTAACGCTGCCCTTGGTGCAGATGATTCTACTGAGCTTCATGAGTTTGACACCGTTAAGGGTTCTGACTACTTAGCCGACCAAGATTGTGTGGAGCTTATGTGTACCAAAGCCCCTGAAACCATTCGTTGGGCTGAAAGAATGGGGGCTGTTTTTTCTCGTAATGAAGAGGGGAACATTGCCATTCGTCCTTTTGGAGGTCAATCTCAACCAAGAGCTTGTTATGCCAAAGACAGAACTGGCTTAACCCTACTTCAAACCATCTATGAACAAGCACATAGAGCAGGAATTGAAGTGTTTGATGAGTGGTACTGTTCTGACCTTATCTATGAAGATGGCAAAGTATCTGGTGTGGTTGCTTATAACATTAAAGACTCCGAACCTGCCATTTTTAATGCCAAAGTTACCATGTTTGCCACAGGTGGACATGGACGTGCTTACCGATTTAACTCCAACGCTCATGCTAATACAGGAGATTCTCTCTCTATTGTTGCTCGTAAAGGATTACCACTTGAAGATATGGAGTTTGTACAGTTTCACCCAAGTGGATTAGGTGGTTCAGGCGTACTTATCTCTGAAGCAGCACGTGGTGAGGGTGGTCGTTTATTTAACTCTGAGGGTGAACGTTTTATGACTAAGTACGCACCAAATGCCATGGAACTTGCTTCACGTGATGTTGTCTCTCGTGCCATTATGGAAGAGGTTCGTCAAGGAAAAGGTGTAGGAAAAGATGGACAATCAGTCAATCTTGACTTAACCCACCTTGACCCAGAGATTATCTACACTAAACTACCAGAACTACGTGAACTTGCCATTGCATTTCAAGGGCAAGACATGGTAAAAGAAGCCATTCATATCTCTGCTACGGCACACTACTCAATGGGTGGAATTCCAACCAATATTAACTGTCAAGTTGAGAAAAATGCTAACAAAGAGCTGGTCGAAGGTTTCTATGCTGCTGGTGAGTGTTCTTGTGTCTCTGTTCATGGAGCCAATAGATTGGGAGCAAACTCTGTCCTTGAAGCAATGTTCTTTGGTCGTCATGCAGGTGAGAACATGGTTAAAGCCATTGATGAGGGAATTGAACTACGTCCTGCCAAGCCAAGTGATGCTGAAGCTTGTATCAATGAGATGAATACGCTACTTACTTCAAATGGTAAAGAGCGTGTGCCTGGTATTCGTGAAGAGTTACAGATTGGTATGACCAAAAATGCAGGTGTCTTTAGA
>JALSHP010000150.1 GCA_026982175.1 Campylobacteraceae bacterium | reverse complement strand
ACAGGAGGGTTTATGCCTTCTTGATAGGCTTGTATAGAAAAGTCTAGGGAGGATGTTCCAAAGTTCATAGAAGTGCCTTAAAATGATTTTTATACGTTATAGCATGATAACGCTTAATGAGAACCGCCCGTACCACAGGAACTATTGTTTTCTACAGCAAAGCTATTTACATACCCACATTCAAGACATTCAAAAGAGAGTATCTTTGGTCCAGAACATCCACCTGAACGTTGGTCTGAGAGTTCAATGGTTTTTTGTTTACATTTAGGACACAGCCCTCTCTTGATAGTGTCGAGTTGTTCCTTTTTTTCTTTTAAGTAGTAGATGTAAACAAGCACAGACCCTATAAGTATAATGAGCATAAAAGCTAAAAGGTAATAATCCAAACTTTGTCCTTTAAGTAGTGTAATTTTTTAATTCTTTGACATGTATTCTATAATCAGGTAAATAGTTTTCTACAAGATGCCAAAAATCTTTTTGATGGTGCTTATGTTTCACATGAGCCAACTCATGCACCACAATATATTCTATCACCTTTAGAGGGAGTTTCATAACCATTGTATTGATACTTATCTCATTTCTTGATGAGCAACTTCCCCATTGACGTTTTGTTTTCCTGAAAGACAGTTTATTGACTGGTAACACCATTTTATTGGACCATTCATTTAAAAGAGGGCTAACATGAAGTACGGCTTCTTTTTTATAGAATTGGTCAATTTTTTTAAGAAATACTTTTTCATCATAAGTACTATAAAACAACGTAAAAGTATCTCCATCGAAATGAAGTTCTGTTTTTTTCTTTACATGTAACATAAGATTTAAAAGGTGACTCTCCCCCAGAAAATATAATTCAAGTGTTTGAGAGAAATCAAGAGTCCTTCCTTTTTTATGTTGGATTTTTTCTCTTGATTTATTAATCCATGAAGCTTTTTTAAGAAGTATTTGTTCAATTTTTTTTTGCGATACTTTAGGAGACTTAATGATAAGGTCACCCTTATCATCAATAGAAAGATATATATGTTTTAACTTAGGGTTAATAATATGTGTATAATGAGGTAAAAAACTCATAATGGTTAATTCATTTGCCTTCCATTTTTGAACATAACTTGTTGATGAATGCTTCCATTTTTATTATACTTGATGGCTTTCCCGTGCTTCGTGCCATTAAGGTAAGAGATTGTCGCAAGAGGATCGCCATTAGGATAAAATACTTTTACTATACCGTGACGTCTATTTCTATGATAAGGCGTTTTTCTTAGTACTCGACCATGAGGATCATAGAAAGTTTCTACGCCATGTTTTACCCCATTTCTCATCTCTGTAGCAGAAGTGAGTTTACCGTTGTACCCATATTGTTTAAGTAGCCCATTGTGTCCACTGTCATCACTCATGATAAACTCAGAGCGAAGCCCTCCACCAGTAAAATATTCTTTTTTTACTTTTCCACCAAATGGGTTTGAAAGTTCAGGAACTGAACACGCTGATAACATAAGAAGCATAAATATTGAGAGAAAAAAAGTTGATTTTTTCATGATGGGAGTAACCTTTGATAATTAATGGTATTAGTATACTATAAAAGAATTACTTTTAAGGATATGGTGAGATGTATTTTTAAAATGTATGGCTGAGAGGAAGGGATTCGAACCCTCGGTGAGTTACCCCACACAGACGTTCCAGGTCTGCACCTTCGACCACTCGGACACCTCTCACTTATTCATAGGACGTTTTCTGAGCAAAGCTCAATAAAACTACGTTAACACTGAGTTTGCTTGAGCAGCAGGCTCATACGACTGGTCGTATCTTTACGTTAAGTTCAGAATTATAGCTTATCGTTTTTAAAATGGGGTAATTTAATGGCATGTAAGCTCTTTTTTGTTATGATTCTCTTGCCTCTTTTAGACCTGTGCGACGGTATTGAAAGACAATGGGTCAGGATGGGAACATAGCAGCCCACCTTTCAAATCTGGGTGCCGCAGGTATCTGGAAGGGGTACTTCTAATTTTCCTCATTATTTATCACAGACCATTCATCAAAGGGCAAAGCTTCAAAGCCTAACTTTTCTATGGTATAAGCATAAGCGTTTGCTACAGTGACAATGGTAACTCTTGTAATACCATGTTTTTTATAAAGTGAAAATTTACTTTGAGATTTCACCCAAAGGCTCTCTTCACTTTCAAAAGGTGCAGGAATGATAAGCTCATTATTTTTAGTTATGTACCCATGTATGCCTAGTGTTTGCACCTCTATATCATGTTTCATAAGGGCAAGTGCTACCATAGTGTCAAATTGTAAAATAAAAGGCTGTCCTATGGTAAGGTACTTAGCGAAAGCAAAATCAAAAAGTAACATTTTTTTCCCTGACTTTTCATAACGGTCATCAATAAAAAGGATGAGTTTTTCTTCTGAAAATGATTTTATCGTTTGGTAAAGCCAGTCTTTTGAAACCTTAAACTTTTCTTTTGCAAAAGTATAGATTTGATAGGTTGTAAGATGTTTAGTATGGTGTTGTGCCAAAATAAGAAGTAGCTTTTGCTCTTGCTCAGTAAAAGAACTTTTAAAAAAAGACTGCATAGTGAGTATACTTGTTTTTTGTGAACGTGCAAGAAGAGGTAGTGTGCCTGAACGTAAGAAATGGTTAAAGCCTTGTGCATGCATGGCAATATTTTCAAAAGCAAGGAACTCTTCATAATCTAAAGGAAACAATTCTATACGCATAAGTGTGTTGAGCTGAAGAGGTACTCTGGAGACAACAATGAGTTGAGGTACATTGGGAAACCGAGATAATAAATCTTCAGCATAGTGATCAAGAACAAGTATTTGAATATTATGCTTATCTATATAGCGTTGTAACAAAAGTATATCTAAGGGATTAAAGATGAGGTTTGGATCATCAAAATCTATATAAAGTATTTCTTCATGTTCTGTTTGTTCTAAGTAATCTAAAACTATCGATGTCTTTCCAGAACCACGTACACCAAAAAGATTTATGTCAGCATTTTCAAGGAGAGAACACTTCCGAGGAACAAAGTTTTCGTTTTTGGGGTATTGATTATGATAGTATTCGAGTAAATTCATACACATCCTTCCTTATTAAAAGGAAATATTTTTACACATTGTAGCAGTTTTAGTCTAAAAAGTATTGTACCTTTCAAAAACTTTGGGTATAATTCGCGTTCCTAAATTTATGTTAGAGGGCTACATTAACTGTATTTGCCCTGTGTTTAGGCACCTTGGCGTTGCCATGCTAACGAGTTCTTTTAA
>JALSHP010000149.1 GCA_026982175.1 Campylobacteraceae bacterium | reverse complement strand
CAATACGTTGAGAAAGCATACGTTGCTTTCCCGAAATGGCTACCACTTTAGAGGCTTTAGTATCTATGCTTTTTTTGAGCGAATCAACAACATACTGACTTCCTTCAAGCATTGATTCACTTAAATCTAAAACAAGTTGAGCATTGTCTAAGCTAAATGGTTTTTGAATAATCTCTTGAATCTCTTCATAACTAAGCTCTACAAACTCTAATAAGTTATGAATCTCATCATCTTTAATTAAGGTATGTAGCTCTTTATGTTTATTGGCAAATTCAATTAACGAAGCATCAAGCTCTTTTTGCGTTTTTGTTGAAGCAATATGTTTATGCAGATAGAGATAATCTTTAGCAATACGTTGCGAAAGCATACGCTGTTTTCCTGCCATATCAACAGTTTTTACTTCTAAGTTCTTCTCTGCTTGTGCAAAGAGTGTCACTGAAAATAAAAAGAGTAAACCTATGGTTAAAACAATCTCTTTTTTGAGTCGATAAATCATTTTTTTTCCTAATAATCTATTAAAAGTTAATTTTTTGTCATAGATAGATTATAATATATTATATATTAAAATTAATATAATTACTTAATATTAATTTAATTTTTTACTTCAACATCTTCGCCTCATATAAAAATGGTGAGGGTTTAAAGTCTAACTTCTTCACTTTATCATGTTTGGCAAATGACAAATAGAGCTTCTCTTTAGCACGTGTTACTGCCACATAAAAAAGCCGTCGCTCCTCTTCAATGCTTCCTCCTTTACCCATAAGCTTAGTATTGGGAAAACGTCCGTCCATTAGGTCAACCACATAGACTTCACTAAACTCTAAGCCTTTTGAGGCATGAATGCTAAGTAGGTTTACCCCATCACCCTCGCTTAACTCATTGCCTCCTAGAACCATGGCATTAACAAAGCGTGAAATCTCTTTGTATTGAGAAGACAAATCTGTAAGCAGTCGTGCTTTTCGTGCAATGCGTTCTTTGGCAATGTCCTTTTTGCTTTGGTCAATCTCTCCTGACTTTAAGCGTCCTCTTTGGGTGGCTAAGAGTTCTACTAAAAAACCATATAAAGGCGACTCTATGAGTTTGACAAGTAGGCTTCTTGGTTGCTTAATATTGCTAATAGACCCCATAAAATCATAGTACATCTTAAAAAACTCTAAACCATCAGGCGTTAGTTTTGGGTACTTTAAAATGGGGTGAGAACGAATTTTTTCGCTCATCTGGATTTTAGAAAATCTGGTGATTGAGCCTATCTCTTCATCATCATCAAAAAGTCCTAGTTGCATGTTTTTGTTGGGGTTGAGTTTAGGCAAAGTGGTAATGCGTGGGTACATAAGCCCAATAAATAAATTGCCCTCGCCAAAGTGTCTAAAACATTCAAACATCTCTTTTGCCACAGCTGAACCAATATTTTTTCCATATTCAAAAATATGAATAAACGCCATCATGTCCTTTGGGTTTACAATTAAAGAACAGACATCAAGCAAAAACTTCACCTCTTTGGCTTCAAAAAAACTGTTTCCCCCTTTACGTTTTGAAGGAATTCCCATCTCACGTAATGATGCTTCAACCCCATCACCTGAAGCATTGTTTCTAAAAATAACAGCAATGTCATTGGTAGGCGTGTAAGTCTGTTTAATGCTTTTGGCAATGCCTTGGTATTGGTCAAAAAGCTCATTGTGCATGAGCAGTTTAGGGGGTTGATTTTTGCCTGTTTTGGTCACCACCAATTTTTTAGGATAAATTCGTTCATTTATCTCAATAACCCTGTTTGCCAAAGACAAAATACTCGCTGATGACCTGTAATTTTTATCGAGTGTAAAGACAGTAGCGTTAGCATAACGTTGTCCAAAAGTAGCAATATTTTGAATGTTTGCCCCATTAAAAGCATAGATACTCTGGTCATAGTCGCCCACACAAAAGAGCGAATTTGGGGTCATGGCATCTATGAGAGCAGATTGTAAGGTATTGGTGTCTTGGTACTCATCGACCAACACTTCTACTAAATCACGTCCATGTTCTGTTAAGTGAGCTTTCATTTTGAGTAGTAAATCATTAAATGAGACAAAGCCATATTGGTCTTTGGTCGCTTCAAAATCATCTATGATGTTCATGTAAATGTCAATCAGAGGTTTATGGTCAGGATATTTATCTAAAAACCAAACATCAAAACCATCAAGTGATGCATTTTGATAGAGTGAATACTGCTCATACAAATAAGTAGCTGAAAAAGGTTCTGTATCGAGATTTAAACGCTTAAGTTGTCGCTTTTCATAGACAGAACGAAATAGCGTTTTTAACTCCCCTGGTTGTTTTAACGAAACATTGGCATTGAGTTCTTTAAGCCATCTAAAAGAGACGGCGTGAAAGGTTCCTGATTCAATTTTATTGACAATTCTAGCAGGATAATATCGTCCCACACGTGCCAACATCTCCCCTGCTGCCTTGTTGGTAAAGGTTAGAAGTAAAATTTTAGAAGGTTCAGTTCCATTCTCTAAAAGATGGGCAATACGCCCCACAATGGTCGAAGTTTTCCCTGTTCCAGCAGAAGCAATGATGAGGTTGTTTCCCATAGGAGCAGTCGCTGCAGAGAGTTGTTCAGCATTTAGTGTAGTAAGTGGCATAGATACCTTATTAATTATTTTTTTATTGATTATTTTTTAGTGAACAGATTTTAGCTAAATGTTAGTGAAGAGGGGATTGAAGTTGGTACAAGCGTACCAACTTTTTGATGTTACTGACCTAAGATATAGTAAGTAGGCTTCTTCTGCACTTGTTCAATTTTAATTTTATATTTGTTTGACCAATGTTTTACTAACTCATGAAACTCATCTTGAATCTCTTTTGAAATCTCTTCCGAGCCTTTAATTTTAAAAACATCTTTACTTGAAGAGAGAGCAACTACCCCTTTAATATGGGCAAGTTCATCATGAAGAGAGAGAATATGTTTAGAAAAATTTTCAAAGCCATTAGTATTCTCAATCGCTTTTTTTATTTGTGTAATAGATTGTTCCGTAGTTGCATATCCCAATTGTTTTAACAATGCTTCTGGACTTAAATCAATGTTCATTTATTGCCTTTAATTTTTTTAAACTTTAATAGTTATTCGCTGAATTAGCATAATAACTTTAGCAAAATATAGGTTAGTTATTAATTAAGTTCTTGAAGTAATCTTGCATAATAATCTGACTGATGAAATGTTTTTTCATATCGCCATCTTAAGACAAACTCAATTATTTTATTTTTGAGTTCCTCATCGAGCTTTTCGGCTTTACCA
>JALSHP010000148.1 GCA_026982175.1 Campylobacteraceae bacterium | reverse complement strand
TGACCGTTCAGGTATTATCGGTCAACGATTGGCTGCCTTTTGCGATGAAGTCTATGAGGTAAAGATGGGTATTCCCATCCAACTTAAAAGCATTTAGCTTTTTTTCAATGACTCCAAATAACTGCCCTCTCTATCCAAATAAATAATCTTTCCATCTTTAACAATCATGCTCATGTATTCAGCAGAGGGCATGTCCATAATAATTTCACAATAGACCCCCTCTAGCACATCATGCTCTTGGTCAATGTGAATCTCACTTACTTTAACATCAGAATTTTCACCAAACGCTTCAAAATATAAACCCTGTTCCTTTGCATCAAGATCCATAATATCATTAATCGCTTTAACCATTTTTTCTGTCAAGGCAGGTTTGGGTTGATGGTCTTGAAAGAGTAAAAACTCTATGTACTGATTAAAAAAAGGGACAAGGAACTTACATGTTCCCATGTCAAACTCATCCCAAGAAGTGTTAAATAAAATATGTCTAGCTTTCATCATAATATACGGCTCTCCTATTGTAAACTGTGTTGTTTAAATCGGATTGTACAATAAAGTCTCTATTGTTTAGCCTTTTCATCATGGGCTATCTTCTGTGATAAATATCTAGCTGTTACAGCATCTACAGAATTAATGTGCATCACTATCCACTCTGGAGATTTATAAACAAAATTAATCATCTTATCTATGTCATGAAACTCTTTCCATTGTCGAATGGCATAGTTTAAATCCATCAAAAACATATCATGTGCCATCTTATGCATTTCAAAATGAGGGAAATGATGTTTTTTCATTAAAACCTCTTCATTGGAAAAGTGTTCTCTTACATGGGCAATATATTCATCAAGCTTTGCTTCTAATTCACTTAAATTTGATTTATTCATCCCATATTGAACTGCCAACTGCTCCACTTCATTCAAGATTTTTATCTCATCTTCATGCGTATCTTGCATCTCTTCCAAATCCATATATTCAACTTGTTCTGCGTAAAGTAGTGCCATGTTTTATCCTTTATGATATATTATAAACATAGTATAGGGGTTAATTTTGGGATTTTAATTGATAAATGTCAAGATAAAGTTTAAAATAAAATTTGAATCCCCACCTAAAAGGTGAGAATAGAAAGGAAGTAAAAAGCTTACTTCTTAATGCCTTCAAACTTAGAAACAGCGGCTGCAACTGTTAAAGTTGAAGCTTGTGCTTTTTCTAGTAGCTCTTTAGCTTTAGCAATATTTTTTGCTAAGTTTGTATCGTCTCCTGAAAGTGCTACTGCACCATCAACCATACAAAGTGTTTTTTCCTCTTCAACTTTGATGTAACCACCATTGACTGCAACTTGAACTTCACGTCCATCTTTACGGTCTATGGTAATCACACCTGAAGTCAAAAGAGAAACAACAGCAGCGTGTCCAGCTAAAATACCGAACTCACCCTCACCACCAGGGACGGTGAGTTGTTTTACTTCGTCATCAAAAATAACACCTTCAGGTGTTACTATTTCAAGTTTAAGGAGTTCCATCATAGACCCTTAAGCGTTGTTTTTAGCTTGAATTTTCTCATTCTTCGCAATTGCTTCGTCCATGTTACCTACCATGTAGAATGCAGCTTCACTCATGTCGTCGTATTTACCTTCGATAAGACCTTTAAATCCTGCCAATGTATCTGCCAATTCAACGTAAACACCAGGGCTTCCTGTAAATACTTCAGCAACGTGGAATGGTTGAGAAAGGTATTTTTCAATCTTTCTTGCTCTTTCAACAGTATTTTTGTCCTCTTCACTAAGCTCGTCCATACCAAGAATAGCAATAATATCTTGCAAGTCTTTATACTTTTGAAGAATAGATTGAACACCACGTGCAATGTTATAATGCTCTTCACCAAGAATTTGTGGGTCAAGCATTCTTGAAGTTGAATCCAATGGATCAACCGCAGGGTAAATACCTTTTTCAGCAATAGAACGGTTAAGTACTGTTGTTGCATCTAAGTGAGCAAATACAGATGCAGGAGCTGGATCGGTTAAGTCATCTGCTGGTACATATACTGCTTGAACAGAAGTAATTGAACCTTTGGTTGTTGATGTAATTCTCTCTTGGAGTTTACCCATTTCAGATGCAAGTGTTGGTTGGTAACCAACAGCTGATGGAATACGACCAAGAAGTGCTGACATTTCAGAACCTGATTGTGCAAATCTAAAGATGTTATCAATAAACATAAGAACGTCAAGTCCCATTTCATCTCTAAAGTATTCAGCCATTGTAAGACCTGTTAAAGCAATACGGTTTCTTGCTCCTGGAGGTTCACTCATTTGACCGTAGCACAGTGCAACTTTGTCCAAGACGTTCGACTCTTCCATTTCAAAGTAGAGGTCATTTCCTTCACGTGTTCTCTCACCAACCCCTGCAAATACAGAGTAACCAGAGTGTTTTAACGCAACGTTGTTAATAAGTTCCATAATAATAACGGTTTTACCAACACCAGCACCACCAAAGAGTCCTACTTTTCCACCTTTGTTGTATGGAGCAAGAAGGTCAACTACTTTAATCCCTGTTTCAAACACTTCAGTTGCTGTACTTTGCTCTTCAAATGGTGGTGGGTCTCTGTGGATTGAACGGTACTCTTTACAAGTAAACTCACCTGCATCATCAACCGTATCACCTACAACGTTAAAGATTCTACCTAGAACCTCTTCACCAACTGGTACTTTAA
The DNA here is from genome assembly GCA_026982175.1 of Campylobacteraceae bacterium. Taxonomy (GTDB): domain Bacteria; phylum Campylobacterota; class Campylobacteria; order Campylobacterales; family Sulfurovaceae; genus UBA1140. The sequence continues at coordinate 17,787 of JALSHP010000148.1, read as the reverse complement.
TAGAGTCACCTGTTGCTTTAACCTCTTGACCACGTACCAAACCTTCACTCATATCCATAGCAATGGTTCTAACACGTCTGTCACCAAGTTGTGCAGCCACTTCTAAAACCAATCTTTGCTCACCAATTGTTGTCTCTAATGCTTCGTTAATTGCTGGAAGATAATCCGTAAAATCAACATCAACAACGGGACCTAGTACTTGTACTACTTTACCTGTCATAATCTATTCTCCTTATTATTTCAACGATTCCATACCACTGATAATCTCAATGAGTTCAGTCGTAATCGCTTCTTGTCTTGCTTTGTTATATTTAACACTCAGTTTCTTAACCATATCACCTGCATTGTTGGTTGCTGCATCCATCGCTTGCATTCGTGCTGAATGTTCAGCTGCTAGGGAATCAAGAAGTGCATAGAACATTGTATATTCTACATATTTCTCTACCAATGCATTTAACAATGTGTCATCATCATCTGGTTCAACTTCCATTTCAGATGTTGCTACGCTATCAGTTAAACCTAATTCACTTACATCTACAGGAAGTAGTTGTTGTGTATGAACTTTTTGCATAATCATATTTACATATCCATTATGGATTAAAATAATCTTATCGGTTTCACCTTGAACATAATCTTCTACCAAAGAGTTAATTAACTCTTTTGAACGAGCATAGTCAGGTTTTCCACTTAAATCATCAATCTGATTTAACATCTCTACTTGGTTATATTTAAAAAAAGCAATCCCTTTTTTTCCTACACCACTTAGACGAACTTCAACACCTGCATCATTATACTCTTGCATTATTTTATTCGCTTGTTTAATCGTTTGATGGTTGAAACCACCACAAAGACCTTTGTCCGATGTTACAAATACAATGTCAACTCTTTTAGGATTTTTGTTCTCTTTCATGAAAACATTATCAATCCCATCTTCATTGCCTTGTTGCATCTTCTGTGCAATTTCAGTTAACAATTCTGTTAGCTTAGAAGCATAAACTTTAGAACGTGTAGCAATCTCTTCTGCACGTTTAAGTTTAGCCGATGAAACAAGTTTCATCGCACGCGTGGTCTTTTGAGTACCTTTGACACTCGAAATTTTACGCTTAATCTCTTTTAAATTAGCCATAATTGAACCTTATTAAGCTGAAAAAGATTCTTTGAAATCTTCAATCGCTTTTTTCAAATCAGCTTCATTTTCATCAGTGATTTTTTTGTTCTCTCTAATGCTATCTACAACTGAAGCATACTTAGCGTCCATAAATGGATAAAGTTCAGCTTCAAATTTAGTTACAGCAGAGACTTCAATGTCATCAAGGTAACCTTTAACTCCAGCAAAAATCATAATAACTTGTTTCTCAATGGCAACAGGTGCGTATGGTCCTTGTTTAAGAACTTCAACCATTCTTCCACCACGCTCAAGTTGTGCTCTACTGTGTTCATCAAGGTCAGAAGCAAACTGTGCAAATGCTTGAAGCTCACGGTAAGAAGCAAGGTCAAGTCTAAGTGTTCCTGCTACTTGTTTAGTGGCTTTAATCTGTGCAGCACCACCAACACGTGATACTGAAAGTCCAACATTAATCGCAGGTCTTACACCTGAGTTAAAGAGGTCAGTCTCTAAGAAGATTTGTCCATCAGTAATTGAAATTACGTTGGTTGGAATATAAGCAGCAACATCACCTGCTTGAGTCTCAATAATTGGGAATGCAGTAATAGAACCTGCACCATTTGCATCACTAAGTTTCGCAGCTCTTTCAAGTAATCTTGAGTGAAGATAGAAAACATCACCAGGGTATGCCTCTCGACCTGGAGGACGTCTTAAAATAAGTGACATCTCACGGTAAGCAACGGCATGTTTTGTTAAATCATCATAGAATATAACAGCATGTCTGCTAGAGTGCATATAGTATTCAGATAAAGTAATTCCTGCATAAGGTGCTAAGAATTGGAATGCTGCCGAATCAGAAGCAGACGCATTAACAATAATAGTGTATTCCATCGCACCAGCTTCTTCAAGCTTTTTAACCAATGAAGCAACTGTTGATTGTTTTTGACCAATGGCTACATAAACACAAATAACATCTTGACCTTTTTGATTGATAATAGTATCAATCGCTAAAGTAGTTTTACCTGTTTGTCTATCACCAATGATAAGTTCTCTTTGTCCTCGTCCAACTGGTACCAATGCATCAATCGCTTTAATACCTGTTTGAAGTGGCTCATGAACTGATTTTCTAGCCATAATTCCAGGAGCTTTGTCTTCGATAAGTCTTGACTCTGTTGTCTCAATTGGACCTTTACCATCAACTGGTTCTCCAAGTGGATTAACAACACGACCAACCATCGCATCACCAACTGGCATTTTAAGAAGTTCACCTGTTCTTTTAACGCTCATACCTTCAACGATACCAGCCATAGAACCTAGAACAACGATACCTACACTCGCCTCTTCTAGGTTAAGAACCATACCTAAAACACCTGTTTCAAATTCTACGACTTCACCCGCCATAACATTGTTAAGACCATATACAGATGTAATTCCATCTGCAACACCTACTACCTTACCAACTTCGTTGATATCTACATCAATCTCAAAATTCGCAATTCTCTCTTTGATTATTGAAGAGATTTCATCTGCTTGTAATTTGTTTGCCACTGCAACTCCTTCCGTTTGTTACTTGTTTATAGTGATTTCGTAATGAAATCAATTAACTGTTCTTTAACTCTCTGCTTAGAGAAGTTCACCTCAATACCCAAATCATCAACTGAAACTTTAATTCCTTCTATGTCAGAAATCTCTTGTGTCAATTTAATACTTGCACCATCTGTATATTTACTAAGTGACGCTTGTAACTCTTTAAGCTCATCGGCTTTAAGTTTACTACTACTTGTCACAACACCTTCGTATTTATTGGTCTCTTTTTGGATAGCTTGTTTTAAAACTTTAGCAATAGTAGGCAATAAATCTAAACGACCATTTTCACCAATAATTTTAATAAAGTTTACCAATTTAGCATTGGCATCTTCACCTAAAGATTCAAGAACCAAAGCTGTTTTTTGTTCGTTAGAAACCAAAGGAGAGGTTAAGTTCTCAGCTACTTTTTCATCTTCAAAAGCATCTGCCATTCCCAAAAGTGTCTTAGAAAAGTCTGCTCTATCTTTTTTAGAGGTAGAATCAACCAAAGCATTGACATATCGTTTTGCAATTAACTCTTCCATTATGCCACCTTACTTGAGATAAGTGATACAACTTTAGCTTCATCAATGGCAATATCTGAATTTTCAAAACCATCATTAAGTAAGCTATCAATAGTAGATTGTGTCGCTTTTTTAGCAGACAAAGTCTGTTTTTCAACAGCTTGTTTATCTAAAATAGTTAATGCTACAGCATTTTTTTCAGCAATATTATCTGCTAATAGTTGAGCTTCATTTCCTGCATCTGCAACAATCTCTTTGGCTTTACTTTCAGCTTTAGTAACATTCTCTTCTGCTGCTAGACGCTCATTTTTAGAAGCTTCTAATTTCGCTTCAATCTCTTCCAATTGATTAGCAATACCTTCACTTCTACCTACAAAAAATGCTTTAATAGGATTAGCCGCTAAATAATAAACAATACCAACAAAAACAGAAAAGTTCAAAACTCTATAAAAAAAATCCGAGTTAAACATACTTACATCGTGATGCTCAGTACCTGATGCCAATACCAATGAAGGTAATAACAGAGCCGTTACTATTAGAGCTATATTTTTAATTCTCATCATCTCTCCTATAAGCCACTCAACTTAGATTGTAAGGTCTCTTTAAAAGTTGGAAGTTGAGCTGTTAAAGCATCTTTTAATGCTTTTTGCTCTGCTTCTAGTTCTGCTTCAAACGCGGCAGAGTTTACTTCAAGTTCTTTAACTTTACTTTCTATTTTGCTCTGGGCTAAAGCTTTCGCTTCAGTAGTGGCTTTTTCTCTGATTGCATTAGCTTCAGCTTTCGCTTCGGCTAAAAGGGTGTCGGCTTTAGTGTTTAAATCTGAGCTATTATCTGCCATCTCTTCTGCATTTTTTAAATCCTTTGCTATTGTTTCATCTCTTTCATCCATAAACTTTAAAAGAGGCTGAAACAGCATCGTATTTAATAAATACATTAGAGAGAAGAAAACAACCAGAACAAACAGCATCAAACCGGGATTCAAGTCAAGCATTCAAACTCCTCTAAAAAATTTTGCGTATTATATCTTTCTTAGAGTAATGATTTGATTAATATTTTGTGATATAAAGGGGATTGTAGATGCTTTGAGGATTAAAGTATCTTCATGTCTATTTTGGTAACATATTGAGAAATTTTTCAATCTCTTCTGCACTCTTAAAATTTATCTCTAAAGCATTGTTTTTTAGCTTATAAGCAAAAGGGAGTCTTGCTTTAATTTTTGATTCATAACTGTTAACAAAACTTTCTATTTTTTCTTGAGGAGCTATCATCTCTTCCTCATTGGCTTTTTTCTTTTTCGCCAACAGTTCACTCTCTCGTACTGAAAGCTTTTGACCGATAATAGTATCAACCAATATCTTTTGCTCTTTTTCGCTAAAGCCCACCAAAACTTTAGCATGTCCTTGTGAGATGAGACCTGCTGTTAATTTATCTTGTACATAACTACATAATCCTAAAAGACGTAGTGTATTGGTAATTTGGGAACGACTTTTATTGACAATAGAAGAGAGTTCGTCATGCGTAATATCATAAACCTTAATAAGTTCATCATAAGAGTTTGCTAACTCCATGGCATTTAAATTTTCACGTTGAATATTCTCAATTAACGCTAACTCTCGTAACTTAATATCATCTATGTCAACATCTGCCACCACACATTTAATGGTTTCAAGATCGGCTAACTTATGGGCTCTAAGTCGTCTCTCTCCTGCCACAAGCAGATAGCCATCATCTTTTTCAATCACCACAATAGGCTGTAAAAGACCATGTGTTACAATAGAATCAGAGAGCTCTTGTAAGGCAGTAGCATCAAATGTTTTTCGAGGCTGATAGGGGTTTGGAGCAATCACCTCTACCTTAATCTCTCGTACCATTTCACCATCGTAAGCACTAGCACCCATTTCAGTATCGTACGCTTTTCCTACTTCATCTAGTATAGAACCTAATCCTCTACCCAGTGCCATTGTCCTACTCCTTCTCTGTGGATGATTTTTTATTAGCTGTGGTTATTTTTATGATATTCTTAGCCAAATCAGTATAAGCAGCAGCCCCTTTAGACTTTTTAGCATACTCGGTAACAGGTTTTCCATAACTTGGACTCTCTGCAATTTTAACATTTCTAGGAACAATTAATACCTCTTTTTTCTTGGTTAAAAAAAGTTTCTCTTTAAAATGGTGCGATAAATCTTCTAGAACCTGCTTAGAGAGATTATTTTGGCTAGAGTACATAGTCGGTAAAAAACCTTTAATTGTTAATTTCGGATTAATAGACTTTTTAAGTAGATTAATGGTGTTTAACAATTGAGCTAATCCCTCTAAAGCAAAAAATTCACACTGAATAGGAATAATAACCGAATCAGCAGCCCCTAAAGAGTTAATCGTAATAGGCCCTAAAGCAGGAGGAGAATCAATAATAATATAATGATAACTCTTTTTAATTGGCTTTATGGCATTTTTGAGTAACAACTCACGATTTTTCTTTTTAGGGTCATAAAACTCTTTTTCAACCCCTACTAATCCAATATTGGCAGGAACAATGTCAAGATTTTTAAACTTGGATGCTAGAATAACTTCTGACATCTTTTTAATGCCAATGAGTACATGGTAGATATTGTATTCATAATCATTACGATTGAAACCTAAACTGGTTGTGGCATTGGTCTGTGGATCTGCATCAATAAGCAGTACTTTCTTACCACTTTTTGCCAATGCTGCGGCAAGATTGACAGCGGTTGTTGTCTTCCCTACACCACCTTTTTGATTTGCTATTGTAATTACTTCGCTCATCTTATGCTATATACTCTCTTATTATCTATGATTAATGACCCATCTTCCGATAAAGTCGCGTCTTTAAGGGTTTTTTTATGCCCATCAATATGTGTGAAAAACTCCCTACTTCTTTGAAATTCTATCTTATATTGACTAAATACCTGCTTCCAAGTAGGGTACTTCTCCAAAGCCAAAAGATACTCTTTGAGCAAAAATATTGGCTCAACATTGAGATTTAGTGCTTTGAAAGAATTTGAATTTTTTTGTAAATTTATCCCCATTCCACAAATAAGAATATTATCAACTTTTTTTGTGATAGTTCCACCAATTTTCTCTGATTTTTGATATAAATCGTTAGGCCATTTGAGCCAAACCTCTTTATCATATTTCACTAAAAGTTCTTTCATGATAAATGAAAAATAGATAGAAGCTGAACTAAGGGCTAAATCTTTGGGTAAATCTTCTAAGCTCACGGCAAAAGAAAAAAAGAGATTCCCCTCTCCTCCCTCCCATGAATTATCACGTGAACCAATTCCCTCTGTCTGCTCTTTAGTAAGCACACAAATTGGCGTGCTTACTTTTTGACTCTTTAATACTTCAACTAAATAACTTTGGGTCGACTCTAAGCTATTAAAGTAAAGAATTTCCAACTTTAAGCCCTCTCCCTACACAATAAGCTTTGGCATTCACCGCTTTTTTAGAGGCAGGTTGCAGTATGCCTATCTCTAAAGCACCCTTTTTGCATCCTATAACAATGGACTCTTCTTTAAGCACTAAAATTTCACCCATATTATTTTGACTATCTGTTTCAACCAAAGCGACCTCTTTAATTTTCATACCATTGTCAAGAAAAATCCCAGGCCACCCCTCAAAGGCTCGATATTTATCATAAAAATCAGAAGCCAAAGAAAAATCAACCAAGCCATCAGCTTTTTTAATCTTTTTACAATGTGTTGCTATGGCTCTGTTTTGCTTTAAAGGCTCAATATTCTCAAAATTATGAATAATCTCTGTGGTCAATAAACACGCATCATCACTTAATCTATTCATAAGTTCAGGCAATAACATTGTCTCTGGAATTTTGAAATAACGATAACCAAGAATAGGCCCAGAGTCTAAGCCCTCTTCCATTAACATCGCCGTAATTCCAGTAAACTCATCACTATTAAGCAAAGATTGTTGCACAGGACTTGCCCCTCTATAGTGTGGCAGCAAAGAAGCATGAAGATTAATACAAGGTGCTATCTCTAAAATTGATTTAGGTAAAAGTTGCCCAAAAGCAGCCACCACAATAAAATCAGGCTTTGCTGCTACAATGGCTTCATAAACTCCCTCATCGGAGAGTTTTTCTGGTTGCAATATGCTTAAGTGATGTGCTTGGGCTAAAACTTTAACCTCTGGAGATTTAAGTTCCCCTTTTCGACCAGCTTTTTTATCTGGCTGAGAAATAACCAAAGGTATCTCTATCGCCTCATCATCAATAAGTGTTTGTAGTATCTCTTTGGCATAATGAGGGGTTCCCATGTAGACTATTTTTTTCAATTATATCTCCTCACATTTAAATGAGTGAAATTATAACCAACATAACTGCTACTAGAATAAAAGAGAAGAAAAAAAGAGAAGATACCCCTCTAAAAGAAGAGGAGTAGTATTTGAAGTAATCTAAAAGTTCTATTTACCGAATTTTTCAGCAATACCTTTAATCTCTTCATCTGAAAGTTTAGCAGCTTGACCTTTCATCATCGCTTTCATTGCTCCACCGTAAGAACCATCTTTGTACCCTTTAAGTGCTTTTTCAATGTCTGCTTTTGTCATCTCATTCACTTTTTTAGATTTACCCATTGCTGCTTTTTCAAAGTTTTTACCATGACATCCTGTACAGGAAGCAACATTAACCTCTTTGGCAGGAGTAGCTTCTGTTTTATTATCATCCGACTTTGTTGCATTATCTTCAGATTTTGTTACATTATCTTCAGATTTTGTTGCATTATCTTCAGATGAAAAACTTCCAGCAAATGAAGCAATATCTTCATCAGACATTTTAGCTGCTTGACCTTTCATCATCGCTTTCATTGCACCACCATAAGAGCCATCTTTGTAGCCTTTAAGTGCTTTTTCAATATCCTCTTTAGACATATCTTTTACAATTTTAGACTTACCCATTGCTGCTTTTTCAAAGTTTGCTCCGTGACATCCTGTACACCCTTTCGTGTCAAAAGCCGAAGCCGATACGGTAAGTAGTCCTAAAGTTGCCAATGCGATAATGTTCTGTTTCATCATGTTAATCTCCAATTTTAATTTTTTTGGTGCATACATGTTAACGCTCAATTGTGGAGAAATAATGTATAAATCTTCAAAAAAAATCTATTTTGTCGCATTTTGTAAACAATCGAAACATCTATTTTTTACTATTAAAGATAACTAAAACTATGGATATACTTTCAATTCATTATAAAGTGAATCTCTCTGTACAGGAGTAAAGCCAGAACTTTGAATAAGCTCTATAAACTCATCGAGTTGCATCCCCTTAGAACTTTTTGCACCCGCCGCTGCTTGAATGGACTCTTTTTCAATTGTGCCATCTAAGTCATCACAACCAAACTCTTGGGCAATGAGAGCCAGATTTATAGAAGCTGTCACCCAATAGGCTTTAATGTGAGGAACGTTATCTAAAATAATTCGTGAAATCGCATAGGTCTTTAAAATCTCTTGCCCAGAGGGAAAGTTACAATTTTTCATATAGTTGTTCTCACGCTGATAGACCAAAGGAATGAAACAGTTAAAGCCATTGGTTCTGTCTTGCACGTCACGTAAGCGAATCATGTGGTCAATTCTATGCGCACGTGTTTCCACATGACCAAAAAGCATGGTAGCATTACTTTTTCGTCCTTTGTTGTGCCATCTTTCGTGAATGTCCAACCATTGAGCAGAGGTCACTTTTCCTTTACATAAATATTCACGTACCTTTTCATCAAATATTTCAGCTCCACCCCCAGGCATGGAGTCTACGCCGTTTTCTATCATGAGGTCTAACACTTCATCGTAAGAAATGCCATAGTGACGTGTCAAAAAATCTATCTCCGCTGCTGTCATAGCTTTTATGTGTAGCTTTGGGTATTTCTCTTTTATTTTTCTAAATGCCCCCATGTACCACTCTACCCCATCATTTGGATTGTGGGCAGAGACCAAGTGCATCTCTTTTGCACCTATGGCTACGGAGTTCTCAACTATCTCTAATATCTGCTCATGGGTCATGGTGTATTGGTTAGGGTTTTTACGCGTGGCAGAATAAGCACAAAATTTACAAACATCAGCACAAACATTGGTGGGGTTGATGTGACGGTTAATGTTAAAGTAAGACTTTTTTCCGTATTTCTCTTGGCGAATTTCATCAGCCAATTCACCTAAGGTAAACAAATCTAAATCATAAAGGGCTTCCCCCTCCTCTTGTGTTAATCTAACTCTCTTTTTTACTTTTTCAATTAATGTCATTTTACCTACCTACTTCTTAGTTATTTAGTCCCAAATATTTTTTGTCATTATACACTATTCGCGTTAATGATGGCTATTTCAAAAGTATATTTAAAATAATGTTTTTATACTTAAGCTAATAAATATTATTGATATTTTTGAAACAGATAGTCATAAATATATTAATTTTATAAAAAAATAATATTAATTAAAGAATTAAACCGTATAATTCGTGACTTTTTTATTTTAAGGATACTAATGATTTTTAGTAAGAAATTTTTAATTTTGTTGCTCTTAATATTAAGCACTTTTGTGGTCAATGCAGAGGGTTTCAAAAAACATTCTAATAGCTACATCACTAAAGTTGCTAAAGCTCAACTAGGGAAAAGATATGTTTGGGGTGGTAACGGAAGAAGAGGTTTTGACTGTTCGGGATTTACACAAAAAGTCTTTGCAAAAAATGGGATTTATATTCCAAGAAACTCTTGGAGACAAGCCAAAGTTGGAAAAAAAGTTTCTAAAAATAGATTACGAAAAGGTGACCTCATCTTTTTTAATTCCAAACATCATAAGGGTGTTAATCATGTAGGTATCTACCTTGGACATGGAAAGTTTATCCATGCCAGTAGGTTTCATAAAAAGATTGTTATCTCTAAATTTAGAGAATATAGACGCTACTTTAAATGGGGTAGAAGATTAACTTAGTCTTCTAAAAACTCCTCAATTAACGCACAAACATCATCTACTGCTTGGGTAGCAGGTAAGTAAAACTTGTGTTTAAATGCTCTATCATGATAGTCATCTTTGTCTAAATTATTTAAAATAGATTCTTTTACTCTACTTGCCATAGAAGCTGTGTCAATCACTTGACCAGAAGTGCCAATGACCACTACCATGTCAGCATCAGCATATAAATTAGACAGATGCATATACTCAGGTGCAGCTTCTCCAAACATCACCACATTGTGACGGATGTTAGTAGCTTCACACTTTGGGCAAACAGCCCCTTCTTGACTTTTATAACCAATAGGAAAAACTTCACCACAATCTTCACAACGTAAATCGGTCAATGTCCCATGTAGATGCACCAACTGCTGACACCCTGCTCTCTCTAACATATCATCCACATTTTGAGTGAGCATCACAATATTATTGGGATAGGCATTGGCAAGTTTGGCCAATCTTTTGTGGGCATAATTTGGCTCTTTTTTCTCAACATCAGCACGTCTTTCATTATAAAAGTTTAAAACCTTTTGACGGTCACGCTCAAAACCACCCACGGAACAGACCTCTTCAATGCTATAATTTTCCCACAAACCATCACTATCTCTAAAGGTTTTAATGCCCGATTCAGCCGAAAGCCCTGCTCCACTAACGATGTATACTTTTTTATTGTTCATTTTTTTCCTTATTCAAAAATTTCAACATATCAAATGTAGGGTGTCAATTTATTGCACCATCTAATCATATTCAACATTTTAAGGTGCATTAAAATGCACCCTACAGCGTAGAAACTTATTCAAAAATTTCAACATATCAAATGTAGGGTGTCAATTTATTGCACCATCTTGTTTCCCAACCATCATAATACCAAATGAGACCAATGTTCCCACGACCATCATAACAGCAAAATCTACTTTTATCTCAATAATGTTTCCTATTATATAGGGCTGTAAAAATAGTACTGTTAAAAAACCTCCTATGAGAGCAAAAAGTACGGTCGTTTCATTCCCTCTGTTGGTAAAAATAGCTGCTCCATAAACCCCCAAAAGTGATGCGTAAGCAAATGCCATGACCCCTAAGGCAAAGTTTAACAGAGGGAGTTCAGAGTATTGTTGCCAGTAGAAAGAGAGCATCGCCATCATTGAGAGTAATAATGCAAAAACAATGACCATAAAACGACTCGCTTTTAAATAGTGTGCTTCACTTTTTTTGTTTTGACTTATCCATGGTCGATAAATATCCTCAATCGCCACGGAGGACATGGCTGAAAGCACCGAATTAGTAGAGGACAAGGCTGCCGCAATTGCCCCAACCGTTACTAAACCTCTTAAACCCTCTGGCATCTCATTTAAGATGTAGAGCATAAATATCTTGACACTTTGCCCATCTACATTTTGGTCAATACAAGCTGATTTGACTGAAGAGAGTTCTGGGTGTTGATAGAACAAATAGAGTAAGAGTCCAATGGCCAAAAAAAGCATGGCAACAGGAATGGTAAAGATAATGGAGTAGATAAGTGATTTTGCCCCTGCCTCTTTGTTTTTACAAGTCAGTACACGTTGGGTCATGTCTTGGTCGAGTCCATAGGCTGCAATGTTAAGCAGAAACCACCCTGTGATGAGTGTCCAAAAAGTAAAGCCACCTGAAAATGAGAAGTCTACTAATTTTAGTTTATTATTATCAGAAAGCGTATTAACTATAGTCGAGAAGTCTGTGTTTAAAGAGTAGTATAAGTAGACCAAGACAGCAATACCTGCACCCACATAGGTTAAAGCTTGAAGTATGTCTGAAAAGATGACAGATTTTACCCCACCAAAATAGGTATAGCCTAAAGCCCCTATCATTAAAATAGCTATAGAGATAGCAATATGAGAGGGAATAATATCTGAGAATAAAATCATGGAGATTGCCAAAGCCCCAATGTAGAGTCTAGCACCACTTGCAAAAAGACGACCCACTAAAAACATAACCCCTGCGTAACGTTTAGAGCTTTCACCGTAACGATGCTCCAAATAACTATAAACGGTAATGGCATTAATGGCGTAAAATCTTGGTACTAAAATTTTTGAGACAAAAACAACGGCTAGAAAAGCTGAAACATAAAAGCCTAAAAAAGTTAAGTCATGTTTGTAAGCATATTCTGGTCCGCCCAAAAAGGTAGCAGCTGATTGAGAGGTTGCCAAAACAGAAATAGCAACGGCAAACATGGGCATAGCATTGCCCCCTGTGAAATAGTCACGAGAGGTTTTAACCTTTGTTTGACTCAAAATAACCGTTGTTAAAATTAAAACTAAAAAATATGAACAGAATATTATCCAATCTAATGAAGTAAAATTTGACTGCATTATTCACCTTTATGCAAATTTTTAAATTATAGCCAAAGCGAACTTTGAGGCTTCGAGAATGACACTTCTGTTGAGAAAAAATATAATTTTTACGTACTTATTTATACTTTAATATAAGAAATCTACAATTGTAAATAGGAGAAAAGATATAATATCATTCACAATTTATAAAAATATACTTAAAGAAAGAATTAACAGAATGAAGTTTATGTTTATCCCTATTCTCCTATTGGCTGCTACCCTTACTACTTTTGCCTCCAAACACCTTAAAAAAGATAGTGCGAAACAAAGAATTAATTGTAATATGACCGTTAAAAATATTAAACGTCCACCCAGAGTCGATGAGTTTCAAAAACTTTTTTCAGAAGGTATTCTCTATGGGCGACTAAGAAGTAACACCTTTATTTTTGATGGAGGTCCTGATGATGTAAGCCATTACTCTACGGGACTTGGAGGAAACTTAACCTATAAAAGTGCTAGATACAAAGGTTTCTCTTTTACCACAGGTCTCTACACTTCTCAAAATCCCAATCATGTAAAAAGAGAAGATTTAGGCGATTATCGTTATGGCAAAGATACCTTTTCACGTTATGCTGTTGCAACGCAAGATAGAGATGGCATGACAGCATTAACAGAAAATTATCTCTCCTACAAAAAGAGTCGTGCCGAATTAAAAGTGGGACGTTTTCTATTGGAAAGTTATATGCTAAAGTCACACGACACTAAAATGATTCCTGTTGCTTTTGAGGGTGCAAATTTACGGATTAAAACCCTACCCAATACAAAAATACAACTGGCATACATCAATAAGATGAAACTCCGTGACCATGAGGGATTTCACCGTGTTCTAGCCTACAATGACGACACTACAAACCCTTATGCACAGTGGACAGGAAATGATGATGGTGCAATGCACAGAGGGCTTACCTACTCTAAGTTAGATGCCAAAGGCATTGATGACCGTATTATTGTAGTAGAGGGAAAAAATAGTAGTATCGACAACACCTCTTTACAATTTTCCTATACCGCTGTGCCTCAACTTGTCTCCTCCTTAATGCTTGAGGGTTCCTATAAATTTAAAATCGACAGTGGACTTAAAATCAAACCTGCCATTCGATATACCCATCAGTTTGATGATGGAGCAGGAGTAATAGGAGGTGCAAATCTCAAAGCCAATACCACTGGATATAAAAACCCTAATAACTTAGAAAATGCGATTCTATCTTCACGAATTGACTTTATTTATGGAGCAGGTTCATTTCGTGTAGGCTATTCAGATGTCAAAGATGGTGGAGATATTATTGCACCTTGGCATGCACAACCTACAGGAGGATACAGTCGACAAATGTCAGGGATGAACTGGTATGCCAATACCAAAACTACCATGTTCCGAGCCGATTATGATTTGGCTAAGGCGGGACTCGTTGATGGAGTGCATATCATGTCACGCTATACCATGCAAGACTTTGATGACAATAAACCAGGAACAACTGCTGATGCCAATATCTTTACTTTTGATATTGTTAAACGTTTTAAAGAGAATCCTAACCTTATGTTTAAGATGCGTACAGCATTTGTACGAGAAGACCATAAAGTTGCCAACTTAGATGGCACCTTCAAAAAAGACCCCACTTACAATGCGGTACGATTAGAGATGAACTACCTCTTCTAAGAAGAAGCTAAGAATACCTAAAGGGGCGACTCAATATAGTGTGCCCCTAGACTCTCTTTTCTTTTTAAGGCAGCATCCACAATGGCTGAAGCAGTGTTGAGTCGTAATTCTAAAAGTCGTCCAATGTCTCTGTTTTTCATATCGAAAATTTCATTTTTGGCTTTTAATAAGCCTTGTTTTGTTCGTATTACACCCATCTCTTCCCACATAATTTTACGTAAACGTCTTTTATAGACGCTGTCTTTTTCATGATGAATAATATTCTTATACTCTTTATCAAAACTTGGAATGGCTACTACTTCATGCTCTTTAGCTAAGATATAGTTTGCCACACGCTTAGCAAAGACCACCCCTTCAAGTAGGGAATTAGAAGCCAAACGGTTCGCACCATGAACGCCTGTTGAAGAGGCTTCGCCAATCACATAAAGACCCTCTATACCCTCTACACAAGCATCAATATCACACTTTATCCCCCCAACAGCATAGTGAAAAGCAGGAGAAATAGGCACTCTATCTTTGGGAAAATCGTATCCAATCGCTTCAAATGTTCGTGCAATATTGGGAAAACGTTTTTTAAACCACTTCTCTTCAAACATCGAGAAATCTAAATAAACTTCTTCCCCTGTTTTACGTTTATAATCAAATATCGCACGACTTACAATGTCACGTGAAGCGAGTTCCCCTCGTTCATCATAGTCAAATAAGAAACGTTCACCCGCTTCATTAACAACATAAGCCCCCTCACCTCTAAGAGCTTCCGTGAGTAGAAGTTTACGTGCATAAGGCGTTTTCACAAATACCGTAGGGTGAAACTGCATCATCTCCATATCGGCTAACTCTATCCCTTTTTCAACACAAATACCATGAATATCAGCCGAGACGGTTCGTGAGTTGGTATTAAACTCATAGAGTGAGCCAACACCACCAGAAGCAATAATAACATCATCAGCATAGATGGTTTTATGTTCATGATTGACCAATGCTTTTACCCCAAAACATCGCCCATCTTGAATAAGTAAATCGTATACTAAAGTATTTCGTTGAAGTTGATGCCTATTTTGCACCATCATAAAATAGTGCATATACCGCCCTGTAGCATCTCCTCCTGCATGAACAATTCGTTCTGTTGAGTGTGCTGCCTCTTTAGTATAGAGAATCTCTCCTTTTTCATTAACATCAAACTCCATGCCTCGTTCTATAATATCAGCTGTGGTTTCCAAAGACATATTAGAAAGTATCTCCACTGCATTTTTATCATTATGATAAGAACCTGCTGCCATGGTATCTTCAATATGTGAGGGAACATCTTCCTCATTGAGTGCTGTCACCATGCCACCTTGTGCATAAAAAGTATTGCACTCCCAAGGAATATCTTTACAGACGACCAAAACTTTTTTCTCTTTGGGCAGATTCATCGCAGCATAAAGTCCTGCTATCCCTGCCCCAATAATTAATACATCATATTTTTTCATAATTCAATTATATATTATGCCCTCTTAGTTTCGTATGAAACTGAAGCTTCCCAATAGGGGTCAGCTTTATATCCACATCCACTTAACACTATACAGCAAATAGATGCTATAATCAGTTTATGAAACAGGCAAATACCATTCTTTCTCATCTTCAAACCCTTCCTCAATTTAGAATACTTAAGAGCCACTACTGCTATCAAAAGTTTCTCTCACTCTTAAGCCCAAAGTTTCAAAAAGCGATTGCCTTTGTCTATCTAAAAGACGATACACTTTTTGTAGCACTCTCTCACCCTGGGTTTAAGATGGAGTTGAATTATAATAAAGAATTATTAAAGAGTGTGTTCGCACTCCTAGCACAAGAAGATGAGAAGTGCCAAAATATCACAGCTTCAAAAGTTGTTCTCTTTAACAGTAGAAACCATCAATTTGTAAAAAAGGAATCCTCTTATCAGAGTATTCCTTATTATCAAGAGATGGCATTAGGTGATTTTAGCATCCAAAGTGAGGATAAAGAGCTACTTCAAGCCTTTGAAAACATCCGTCAATCTATCTCAAAACAGCAGTAGTATAATGATGTTAACAAGCATTAAAAATCTTCCCTCTGATGCAGGTATCTATCAATATTTTGATAAAGATAATAAACTACTCTATGTCGGAAAAGCCAAAAATTTAAAAAACCGTGTTAAATCTTACTGGCGTTTCACCCCTACACTTCATCCTAATCCCAAACAGAGTTTACGCATTTTACGTATGCTAGAACAAGCTGTTAAACTTGAGTACATTGTGGTAGAGAGTGAAGATGATGCCCTTATTTTGGAAAATTCACTCATTAAACAGCTCAATCCTAAATATAATATATTACTGCGTGATGACAAAACTTACCCCTATATTTACCTTGATGAGGGTCAAGATTTTCCCCGTTTTGAACTGACACGTAAAGTGATAAAAGGGAGAAATATTTCCTATTATGGTCCTTTTCCCAATGGAGGAAAAGTACTACTCGATTCACTTTATGAACTCTTTCCTTTGGTACAGAAAAAATCTTGTCTGCGTGAGGGAAAAGCCTGTCTTTTTCATCAAATTGAAAAATGTCTTGCTCCTTGTGAGGGGAAAATTAGTCCAAAAGATTATCAAGAGATTATCAAAGAAGTAAAACAAGCCATTAACAAACGCTCCATTTTAATTGAAAAACTCAATGAGAAGATGATAAGCTTTGCCATGAATGAACGCTATGAAGAGGCAGCGACCATGCGTGACAATATGAAAACCATTGAAGCCTTAAGCATTAACTCTAACATTGATTTAGCCAATGATGAAGATTTAGATATTTTTGCCATTCTCAATGGTAATAATCGTGCTGTTATAGTAAAACTTTTTATGCGTTCAGGACGGCTTATCTCTTCTTCTTTTACAAACTTTAGGACTTCTGATATTTATGATGAAAATGAAGCGTATAAACAAGCTCTTTTAGAGTTTTATGCCGTAGACTCACCTCATATTTTTAAACATCTTTTGGTAGCCCATAACTTTGAAGACAGAGAAGAGATTGCCACGCTCCTCTCCAAGCGTTTTGGTAAAAAGGTTGAGCTTATTCACCCTCAACGTGGCTCAAAAGCAAAACTAATTGCCCTTGCACTTAAAAATGCTCAAGAAATTCTAAATAAAACAGAAGCCAAAGAAGAGATAGAACCGAAAATAGCTGAACTTTTTGAACTCGTAAACATACCTTATAGAGTAGAGTCCTTTGACAATTCACACATGATGGGGGTAGCTACCGTAGGGGCAATGGTAGTCTGGGATGAGGGGAAATGGTCTAAACAAGATTATCGACGCTATGCCTTAGAAGCCAAAGATGAGTATGGACAGATGCGAGAGATGCTCTTAAGACGCATTGAGCGTTTTGATAAAAACCCTCCTCCTGATTTATGGATTTTAGATGGAGGAGAGACCTTACGACGCTTAGCTGTTTCACTTCTAAAAGAGGCAAAGCTTAACTTAGAGGTCATTGCCATTGCAAAAGAGAAGTTAGATGCTAAAGCCCATCGTGCAAAAGGAGCTGCTAAAGATATTATCTATACTGAACAATCTGTCTTTGAATTAAAAACTACCGATAAACGATTACAATGGGTACAACGTCAACGTG
>JALSHP010000147.1 GCA_026982175.1 Campylobacteraceae bacterium | reverse complement strand
TATAACTTTTCATTTTTTAATCACTAACCCTCTCCCACTCATACCCAAGCAAATTACGACTCTCACTATCAAACTCCACCCCCACAATAAAAATATCAGAGAATTTAGTTTGGTACTTCTGTGGGTAGTTCTTCTCTTTAATCTGTGCCAATGCACCCTTTTGATTGACTTTAAACTCAAAAATGTAGAGCATATCATCTATAAAGACACTAAGGTCTATGCGTCCATCGTTGGTGACATCTTCTGCTACAATTCTGTCAAACCCTGCCCCTGCAAAATAGGCGTAAACCACTGAAGCGTAAAAGCCCTCATAGTTTTCTATCTTATTATTGGTGAAATTATTGTAGGCGATTGAGGCAAAGAGAGATTTAAAAACACGCTCTATGCCCTCTAGGTTTTTCTCTTCCATCATATCCATAAGTTGATTTTGAATTTTGAACTTTTCACTTTTATTTTTTATAAAGTATCCCAAAAGATAGTCATTAAAACTCATTTTGGTCTCTAGGTTTGGATAGTCTAAAATATACTCATATCTATTGCGTTTCTCTTTCACCTCTCTAATAGTCAAATATCCACTTTGAAACATAACTGTTTCAAGTGATATATTTTCAATATCAAAACTCTCTAAAAGCTCCTCTCCTACTAGAAGATTTTCAAAGGTAGCTAAATTATAGTTTTGCTCTTTAAAGAGTTTAATCAAAAAGCTTGGTGTCCCTGTTTTGAACCAATAGTTATTAAATTTATGATGATTACGAATAAAAAGTAAAATATCAAAAGGGTTATAAACTCTATGGCTTAAAAAGTTATAGCCGTTGTACCACTCTTTTAATCTGTTTAGCTCAACACCCTCCAAAAGCTCTTTGAAATCTTTTTCAATATCATCTTGAGTATAACCACAGATTGTTCCATAGTTTGGATTTAGGCTAATGTCTTCTAGGTTATTTAGTCCACTAAAAATACTTGCTTTACTAAATTTACTTACTCCTGTTAGAAAGACAAATTTTATGTATCGGTCACTATCTTTCATTACAGAGTATAAGCCTCTTAATAACTCTCTTGATGCTTTGGCTACTTCTATTTGGTCTAGGTTATCAAGAATAGGTTTGTCATACTCATCTATCAATATAACCACTTTTTTACCATATTTCTCATAAGATTTTTTAATTAAATCCCCAAAACAGCTAGAGAGATGCTTTTTCTCTTCACATACAATATCTAATCTCTGTTGATTCTCTCTTAAAACGTCTGAACCTCGTATTTTCATCGACTCTATGGAACGTAAATCTCCACTCCAAGCAATTTTAATAACAGGATACCTATCTTCCCAATCCCATTTATCGTAAATATAAAGCCCCTCAAACAGCTCTTTTTTACCCTCAAATATATCTTGAAGCGTATCTAAAAAGAGAGATTTACCAAAACGGCGTGGACGTGAGAGAAAGTAGTAGCCTCCACCCTCTATGAGTTCTAGTGCCTCTTTAGTTTTATCAATATAGATATAGTTCTCTTTTTTATCTCGTATCTTCTCAAATGTCTGTATGCCTATTGGGAGTTTTTTTAACTTTTTCATAAGGGTATTATAGCCTATTTAGGTTAATGGATTCTCTACCAAATAATCCCTCAATCGCTTACGCATAGATTAATGGAGTGTTTAAATCTTATTTGACGGTGCAATAAATTGACACCCTACGAATGCGAATGTTTGATGGGTAGGGTGCATTTTAATGCACCACAAAAATAATGTTTTTGAATTTAGATTAATAGAGTGTTTAAATCTTATTTGATGGTGCAATAAATTGACACCCTACGAATGCAAATTTTTGATGCGTAGGGTGCATTTTAATGCACCACTTACTTTAACCCATAAGTTTAAAATGGGTCACTATCTCCATAAGGATTATTGACCGACTCTGTTACCGTTGGTAGGGGAGAGATGTCTGTATAGAGTTCAGTCCTAACACCATTTCTTGCATTGTAAACACCCTCTGGACGCACAAATTTTCTGGGCATCTCTGGGTGAAGCTCATTGTGCAGTTTATTTAAAAAGTAGGCAAATGCAGGAGCAGATGTTCCACCACCTGTACCACCTCGTCCAATGGGTTTGTTGTTGTCTCGTCCCATCCATACAATTACTTCAGTCGTTGGTGAGTAGCCACAGAACCATGCATCTACATTTTTGTTAGTTGTTCCTGTTTTTCCGACAACTTCTACCCCTTTAACACGAGCATTTCTTCCTGTCCCTCTAAGAACAATGTCTTTTAAAATGTCCGTCATAAGATAGGCTTGTGCAGGGGTTGTAAAGTCATGAATCTCTTGGTTCTTACCCTCATAGATAACCGTTCCATTTCGTGAAAGCACTTTGGAGATAAGTTTTGGCTCTATCATGTGTCCACCATTGGCAAAGGTGGAGTAGATTTGTGCCATTTTAGTAGGGCTAAGACCTAAGTTTCCTAAAGAGATGGACATGTCTTGAGGAATTTTAGGGATGTTCAGTTCTGCTAGTTTTCCCAAAATATTTTTTAAACCCACTTCGGTTACAAGGTTAATGGTGGCTAAGTTTCGTGAATGCACCAATGCCTCACGAAGCTTAATGAAGCCCACAAAGTTACTCTCATAGTTTTTTGGTCGCCATATTTTACGTTTTCCATTGCTATAATATTGGAAGGTTCTTGCAATGTCGGTGAGTTCTGTTGCAGGGTTATAGCCCATATCTAAAGCAACTTGATAGATAAAAGGTTTAAAGGCTGAACCTGGTTGACGGGTCATCATGGTAGCACGGTTAAAAGCTGATTTTTTATAGTCAACTCCCCCTACCATCGCTTTGATGTCGCCTGTTTTGTTCTCTACAGCCAAAAGGGCTCCATTGAGTGTGGTGGTAGCAACTTTTTCACGCCGTTTTTTGACAATCTTTTTGTGGGCATACTTAAGGGCTTCACGTGCAATTTTTTGCTGTTCCATGTCAATGGTTGTATAGATGGTGTAGCCACCACTTCTAATGTCTGGGAACTCTTTTTTTAGTCGTCGTACTACTTCATCGGTGACATAAGGAGCAATGTTTTGCGTCAAGGTATCTTTGTAGATGGTTGGAATCTCTTTAATCGCATCGAGATAGGTATCATGGGTAATCCAACCTAACTTTTTCATCCGTGAGAGAATGGTACTTGCACGAGTGAGGGCTTTGTCCAAATTTCGTGTGGGGTCATAGGTGCTGGGTGCTTTCATGAGACCTGCTAAAAGAGCAGACTCTTTCAAGGTCAATTCACTCAACTCTTTTCGGTAATACCCTTTGGCAGCTGTTTTAATCCCATAATAT
>JALSHP010000146.1 GCA_026982175.1 Campylobacteraceae bacterium | reverse complement strand
CTGAACGATAATGACAAGAGGGTTGCCCCTTCTCTTCATATTGCTCTTCAAAATAGATATTATTACCATTTTTATCATATCTTGTAGTCCTTCGTCTAGAACTATCCACAGAAGTAGTTAAGCTAGTCAACTCAATCAAACTATTTTCTTCATTGTAAGTCATCTTAGAAGTAACGGTCTCATACCCATAATAAAGCTTTTCATAGACCACTTCTCCTTTAGCATTTAATTCAATAATATCTTTAGGCAAATCCAGTGAGGTACTATTCTCTTCATTCACTATCTCTTCATTATCATCTCTGCTGATAAATGACTCATTTATGCTTTGAGCATTTTCTATCGTTGTTCCCACTTTTAAGTCAACTAAACTATTGTTTTCATCGTAAACATGTTCTATATAGCGTATTGATACCTCATCTACATCAAAAATTTGTCTTGATAGCCGATTGCCCTCTTCATCATAGGTAAAAACTGTTTTTGTATTTTCATTAGGGTTATCATAATGTTCCTCAATACGTTTTAACAGTAAATTATTTACTTCATCATAAGTGTAAAATTTTTTAGAGTAGATACCATCATCGTCAATAATAACCTTATCTTTATGGTCAGTTACTTCTCTTGATACATAAAGTAAGTTCCCATAATAAGCATCATAATGAAAGCGACTGATGCTAAAATAGTTATACGCCCTAACCGTCACACTGGTATTTGTCTCTTGACCTGTCACATCTCTTACCACAAGAGTAATATTATGTTCCCCTTTGCTGAATGATTTTTCTAAGTTATCACCCATACCTATTAACTCATCAGCTTCATACCACCAGTAGTTACAAGCATCTAAATTTTGAGCATGCTCAACTGTAGTACTTAAGGTAATAACTTTCTCTTTTGTTGTATTAAAATCCCCTTCAATAATGACAGAAAGGTTCCCATCATCGAGTTCATTCTCCTCAACCCTACTCCCTATCTCATCATGGCTATTATTCTTAATATTAATTTTTTCAAGATGAGGTTTTGCTATTGTCTCTATATTTTTTCCATTACTATCTTCATGATAAACAAACAAAACAATTAAAGCTAAGAGTATGGAGAGAGAAAGTAGTTTTTTCATCTGAGTTCCTTCTAAATTTAATTTTGCACACTATAGTTAAAAATTATTCTAGTTCTTATAAAGTAGATTTCTTAGAAAAAGCGTAATTTCACATTTGATACATCATCTGTTAATGAAATTTAAATACAATTTAAACTAATTTAGGAAAATTAGGGAAATTTATAAGAAATTTCTAATCTATGGCTAAAAGGGTAAAACATGGAGCATCAAAGAATAAAACAAGAGTGGGTAAGTTTTGGAGAGAAAATTGTTTATTTATATGAAAAGTTATTTAATGGAGACAAAGAGCTTCTTATTAGTTACTTTTCAGATAAAAATTTAAAACATAAACAAAAAAGTCGTAAAAAAACCATTGAGAACTGGTTAAAAGGTGAAACTAAAAAACCTAATGGCTTCTATCTTTCACGTTTTAGAATCAGTGAATATAAGTTCAATGGGGAACAACTCCTTCCCGAAATAGCATTTAGAAAATGGAACTTAGAGAGCTTTAAACAACGCATTGAGCTATTTTTATTGGAACAAGAGAACTTTGACACACCCAATCAACTCAAATATATCTATTTTTTCTCCACTACTGAAAAAAAATTAAGCTACTTTAAAATTAGCTATCCTAACCCTCAAAATGAAACCATCATCTCATTAAACTCACCAACCTACACCTCAAGTACCACTTATCATGGTACGCTCACAATGCACAGTAGCATGTGCTATATCAATGTCATAAATGAGTTTGACCAGATGAGTTATATTTTTAAAAACAATGTTAATTTTTATAAAAATGCCATCAAAGTCTTTGGGGTAGCACAAGCTGTTGATGCCCTTAGCCGAGAACCCAAAGCTTTCTTAACGCTCTTAACCTCCAACAAACTAAGCCAAGTAGAAGAGCATAATCTTGCCCACAAATTAAACTACTCTAACCTCTTGATTGCAGATGATTTTAGTGATAAATGTGTTTTAAAGTGTGACTATTTTTTAGAAAATTTTTTACAAAAGATTAGAGAGCTAAACAGAGACACTCAACACTATGCCATTCATGAAGAGTTTAAAGATGACATGTATTTTGACATACTTTTACAAGAGTACCAAAGCTACATAAAGCTTTTAGAACGTTCCCTTTATCATAGTGACTACCCTATTAATCATAAACGACAATCCATTCTCTTTGCCTTAGAAGATATGTGTAAAGAGAAGAAAGAAGATGCAACCATTCTTTACCATTTAGATACAGAGAGCATCAACATTCTAGATAGACAAAACTCCATTATGAACACCCAACTCTCTCTTGTAAAATCCCAAAAATTAAGCCTCTCCTATCTCTTTATTGTTGAAGACATTTCCTTATTGACCGAACATATTATTGAACAACTTCACTATTTGGCAACACATAATATCTCTATTAAATTAACGCAATCTTCAACCTTTCATTCAAGAATTTTAATTGTAAAAGATAAAAACTTTGCCATCTACAAAAGAAAAAATGAGCAAAATGACAATCAGGTTACGCGAAATAAAAGCACCATAGAAAACTTAAAATATGAAGTCGAAGAGGTAGAAAAAAATGCCATGAGTATGGAAGAGTTTCTACAAAAAAACTATCCTTTAAATGGAACATGGTATCACTACTCTTTTAGTTCAAAAAAAGGGGGAAAGAGCTATCATGAAAATATTTTTAAAATTAATAACCATACTTTTAAAGCCTCTTTCCCCAAAGGAGAACGAGAGGGTATACTCTTATCTCAAAAAGAGTATACCCTTATCTTACTAGAAAACTCTGTTATTCGTTTACATAACATTCATTTAAAAGAGCCTATTTTTCCTGTTAGTATTATTGGTAAAGAGATAGGAATTTACCATAAAGACATTCTACTTTTTGGACTTTTTTCAAAAGAGAAACTCTCCTCTCAACAAGCATTACATCTTTTAAATAAGATTCACCACAAAGAGAACACAAGCTTTCGTCTAAAACTATCCAATGATTTTGATGCAACCTTAGCCCATTTTAATGTTAGTGAAAAGTTAGAAACTTAGCCAAGTAACTAAGAAATATCAAAGCTTCTCTAGCTAATATAACTCTATGAATAGAAATGACAATAAAAACGACACTAAAACCAAAAAATTAAATGAGATAGAAGTCACCAACCCCTACCTAAGTTTAGATGCTGAATTTTACGACAAAGTGCAACCTAGCCCACTGGTAAAACCTCATCTTATCCATGTCAACAAAA
>JALSHP010000145.1 GCA_026982175.1 Campylobacteraceae bacterium | reverse complement strand
TGTAGATAAACCAGGCTCACTCATGAACTTTACGAATTTACTAAGTAAAATAGAAGCGAACATTGTCCACATTGGCTACGATAGAACTTCGGTTGACTTGGAGTTTGGCGATGCAACTGTTTCGGTCTCATTGGAGACCAAAGGGCTAGAGCATCAAGAGAAGATTCGAGAAGCATTACGAAGTCATGAATTTAAATTTACGGAGATTCATTAATGAGTAAAAGAGAGAAGAAAAAAATTAAACAAGAAGAAGTTTTAAAAAAAGAGCCAATAGGCTTGGTTAGTAATATCATAGCATGGTGTTCTTTTATCCCTTTTTTAGGGGTGTTTTTTGCTTTAATTGCCATTATGTTAGGTTTGGCATCAGAGAAAGAGGGTGCAAACAGAGTAGTAAAAATAGGCTTAATTGGCTTTCTCTATAGTTTAGTGGTGTATGGGATTTTTATCTATTTGGCATTGCAGAGAGAAGCTGTTATAATTTCATAAAAATAGTAAGGAAAAGTAGTGAGTAAAATAATGGTTATGGCTAAATTGAGATTAAATGATGCAAATTTGCTAGAAGATTGGAAAGCTGTTTCAGCTCAAATTGATAGAGATTTAGTGGGAGTAGATGGGTTCATATCTCGTGATGTGGTACAAGCTGATGATGGATTAATCTACTGTATTTTAAAATGGGAAAGCAAAGCCCAACAAGAGAAATTTATGGAAGAACTCATGGCGCGTACCGATGAAGAGAGCATGGCGATTATGGTCGAGTTCGCCCGTGTGGTAAATGTGGAAGAGATGAGTAAAGAGTTTTTAGCAATAGTGTAGCTTTTTTACTGTTTCTATTTTACTGAAGCATTTAAGACAAAATCAATAACCTTAGCATCAGACATTTCGCAAGGTTTTAACATTCCACCTTTCATGGTGGGATAGTAATTTCCACTCACAATGTCATTTCCTCCCAACTCTTTAGCATATATTTTTATAAGCTTTTCATTTAAAAGAGTTTGCTTTTGGAGTAGGTAGCGTTTCTTTTGATAAAAAACATCATTCGCTCCATTGGGGAGGGCTAAAAGTTTGGTGTAAAATTCTGTTTCATTCATGGGTGTATTTTATCGAAAATAGCTATTTTTAAGATAGATAATTATG
This sequence comes from Campylobacteraceae bacterium, assembly GCA_026982175.1. Taxonomy (GTDB): domain Bacteria; phylum Campylobacterota; class Campylobacteria; order Campylobacterales; family Sulfurovaceae; genus UBA1140. The sequence continues at coordinate 2,214 of JALSHP010000145.1, read as the reverse complement.
CTACAATCATTTAAATATTTTAGAAATAACTAGTAAAAAAGGAAAACTTCATGGGTAAAACATATAAATTTATATCATGGAATGTAAATGGCATTAGAGCTGTCGATAAAAAAGAGGCTTTGCTTTGGGTAGATGAAATAAAACCAGATTTTTTAGGTATTCAAGAGACTAAGTCAATGATAGAACAGATACCCTCAAGCATCTTTACTAAAGTGTACAAAAACTTAACAGCTTCACAAAGTGCCATAAAAGGTAGGTCTGGAACTTGTTTATTTAGTGATGTTTCTTTAGATTATGAAGGAACTTGTCAAGAGGTTGATGTTTTAGATGAGGGACGAATAAATGAGATACACTTTACTTTAGGGAACAAAGATATTGCATTTTTTAATGTTTATTTTCCAAATGGTCAAAGTAAAGCAGAACGACTGACTTACAAAATGGAATTTTATGATAGATTTTTGGATTATTGTGAAAATTTAAAGAAGCAGGGTAAGTCTATCATCGTTTGTGGTGATGTAAATACAGCTCATGCACCGATAGATTTAGCACGACCAAAAGCTAATGAAAAGACATCAGGTTTTTTACCGATGGAACGTGAGTGGATAGATAAATTTTTAAGTGCAGGTTATATTGACACTTTTAGACACCAAAATCCTGATAAAACAGATGCTTACAGCTGGTGGTCATACAGAGCCAATGCCAGAGCTAACAATGTCGGTTGGAGAATTGACTATTTTTTTGTGAGTGAAGATTTAAAAGAGAACATAAAAGATGCTTATATTTTACATGAGACAATGGGAAGCGACCATTGTCCTATTATTTTAGAGTTAACTATATAGCTATATTTAAATAGATTTTAATGTTAAGGAATTGAATATGCCAAACCAAACAACCATAACCTGCCCAAATTGTAATACCTCAATAGATGTTAATGCCATTCAATATGATGCACTAGAAGCACGGCTCAAAGCTGAACATCAACGTGAACTTGAAAGTAAAAGAAAAGAGTACAAAATTCATTTAGATAAACTTGACGCTCGTGAACTGGAGATGAAAGAGCAACAAGAAAAGTTTAATGAACAACTTGAAAAAGCAACCAAAGAGCAAGTGAAGTTAGAGAAAAAAAAGTTAGCAATAGCTTTGAAAAAAGAGTTAGAATCAGAGCAAGGTGAAGCTTTAGAAAGTTTAAAAAAAGAGTTACTCTTAAAATCAGAACAAGTTAAAGAACTGAATAACTCTAAGATAGAGATAGAAAAGCTAAAACGTGAGAAAGATGAAGCTTCTTCTAAAGCTAAAATTGAAGCTGAATTGGAACTTTCTAAACAGCTACAAGAAGAAAAAATTAAGATTGCTAAAACACTTGAAGAACAAAATGAGCTTAAACTAAAACAAAAAGATGAGCAAATTGAGCAGATGCGACGTGATATTGAATCGGCTCAACGAAAAGCAGAACAAGGTTCAATGCAAATTCAAGGGGAAGCTTTAGAACTTGCCATTGAGTCTTGGTTGTCTTCACAGTTTCCTTTTGATAACATTGAAGAAGTGAAAAAAGGAGCGTTTGGAGCTGATTGTGTGCAAACTGTACATACTCGTGAAGTTCAAAACTGTGGGGTAATTTGTTATGAATCTAAGAATACAAAAGCATGGTCTGATACTTGGATAGTAAAGCTTAAGCAAGATATGTTAAAAGTCAATGCAGACATTGGCGTATTGGTAAGTTCTGTTTATCCTAATGAGATGAAACGCATGGGTTTTGTTGATGGTATTTGGGTCTGTTCTTTAGATGAGTTTAAAGGCTCAGTCTCTTTACTAAGGGAATCACTTATTCGCTTACAACAAGTAAGTTTAAAGGAAGAAAATAGAGCAGATAAAATGTCTTTACTTTACACTTATATGACAGGGAATGAATTTTCAATGCAAATGAAAGCCATTGTTGATGGTTTTGTGAGTATGCAAAGTGAGTTAGAAAAAGAGAAACGTTCACTTATGGCAACTTGGAAACGACGGCAAAAAACCATTGATGGAGTGTTGGCAAATACTACAGAAATGTATGGAGCATTACAGGGAATCGCTGGGTCGGCTGCTATTGTACATATTGATGCATTAGAGTTACCCAGCGAATAAGATTATTTATAATGACTTAATCATCAATCTCACGTTTGTTAGTTGCTTGTATTGGTCGGTTATTTGGAAATCCATAGAGTTTGAAAAAGT
>JALSHP010000144.1 GCA_026982175.1 Campylobacteraceae bacterium | reverse complement strand
AAGGGTAAAGACAAAACTCTGTTGTATGAGAAAAAGCTTACTACCGCACAAGTACTCAAACCTACAACCATGGAAAAGATAGGGCTAGAGGTAGAGAAGCTCATAGAAAAAGAGAAACCAAACTATGACAAGATAGAAAAAACTTTTAAAGACAATGTACTCAAAGTAGTAGGCATCAAAAATATAGAGAGTTTCAAAGAGGGGCTTGGTGGTGGCTTTAAGTACTGTGAGCTTGGCGAGGAGATATTTGATGAGAGTGGAGAACTGAACGCTAAACTTAGCTTTGCAGACATCGCCAAGCACATTTATTTTGTGGAGTTTAAACAGCCACTAGGCAAAGCAGATGTTACTGCTCCTTATGTAGGAAGTTTCAAAGAGAAGCACCTCTACTTTTATGAAAAACAGTTTAAAACTTCAAATCTAAAATCAGTTATAAAAAAGCATGAAAATTATAAGCAACTTATTGTTTATGCAAGACGATGTAGTATCTCTAATGATGAACTTAAAAAACATAGAGTTCTTGTTCGATATATACCCTATGATATAAAGGATAACTAATGTTAAAAGAGTATCAAAAAGAGGCACTATATAGACTTGATGATTTTTGTAATATCGTACAGAGTAAGTCTGTAAATGAAGCATTTAAAGAGATTACAAACAATCAATATTTAGAGATAGATGGTTTTGATGCCCCTTATGTATGTATGCGAGTGCCAACAGGTGGAGGCAAAACAATTATGGCTACTAAGTCATTGCGTATTTTGGTCAATGAGTATTTGAATAAGCCTTATCATTTGGTCTTTTGGTTAGCACCTAGTGACAAGATTGTTAGTCAAACATTAGAAGCATTAAAAGATAAAAGGCATAACTACCGAAAAGAGTTAGACAAAGAGTTTGACAATATTAATGTATTATCTTTAAAAGATGCTTATCGTCAAAAATTTGACCCTACTGAAGAGTTGATTATTATTGTTGGAACAATACAGAGTTTTAGAACCAACTCTAAAGAGGGAAGAAAGTTTTTTAGCGAAAATGCTCATTATTATGAGATGTTAAAACATAAAGACATTACACCCTCTATGGAAAATGTGATGAAACTGTTTAAGCCGATTATTATTGTTGATGAAGCCCATACTGCCCGTACAGGATTGAGTTTAGATAGACTGCTTGAACTTGACCCCTCATTTATATTGGAGTTGACGGCTACTCCTCAAACCAAGGCAAGTAAAGCTAAAAAAACCTATGCAAGTAATATTCTTTTTACAGTCAATGCAACAGCACTTAAAAAAGAGAGCATGATAAAACTTCCTATTGTGCTTAAAACACTTGATGATACAAGACTTATTTTAAAAGAGGGGATTTTAAAGCGAAATTATCTTGAACAATTAGCCAAACTTGAAGAGATGACTAGTGAGCGATACATACGACCTATTAATCTAATTCGAGCCGATGAAAATCGTGGCGAGGATGCTTTTACCTATGACAAGATAAAAACCATACTCATTGAAGAGATGGGCATAAAAGAAGAAGAGATAGCCATACAAACAGGTAATTTAAAAGAGATAGATGGCATAGATTTGTTAAGTAGAGAGTGTGCTATTCGTTATATTATTACGGTTGATGCGTTAATGGAAGGGTGGGATTGTCCTTTTGCTTATGTCTTAAGTGTGGTCTCAAACATGGAGTCAAACAGAGCAATAGAACAGCTTATTGGTCGTGTGTTACGTATGCCCTACGTGGAAGAAAAAGAGAAAGAAGAGTTGGGATATGCCTATGTTTATGTTGTCTCTAAAAACTTTGAATCAGTAGCTCAAAGCATCGGTAATACCTTAGTTAAAAGTGGATTTGAAGCATTTGAATCAAAGATTAGTATAGATAGATCTTCTAATAGTAATGAAGAGATGAACAGTATTGGTGGAATGTTTGGTGATGGACTCTATGAAGCCCAACAGATAGAGGTAGGAGATGATATAAATTTAAGTATATTAAGTCAAGCTAATGTTGCTCCTTATGTTAATCATAATACGCAGAGTGGAAAGCTTACTATTATGAAGTTTCCTTCAAACTCTAAAATAGAGGCTTTTGTTTCAAACCTCCAAAAAGCAATACCTAAAGAGAAAGCAAAGGAAGTAGAACAGATAGTAGAGAGTAGAAAAAAATTGAATCCAAATGTATTAGGAAAAATTCAAGATTTCTCATTGCCTTTGTTGATGATAGAAGATGAGGGGGAATTGATAGAATTTGAAGAGAGTTACCTACTTGAATATATGAACATAAAAACTAGTGATATTATTAACCATGCAAAATTAAATATTAATGAGTTTAACATCAACATTAAAGAACATATTGGAAAAATAGACATATCCAATAAAGACAGTAGGATGTATGTTGAATCATTAGATAAAGGTACTTCCTTATTTACAGATGATGAACTTGGGGCGACCATGATTGAGCATAAATATGGAGAATTTCAACAAAGTGTGTTGGCGAAAAAATTGGCGACAAGAATAGCTAAACTTATTAATTTAGAAAATAGTACCATACTTCAAGCCATAGATTCTAAACAGTTAAATGAATTTGTTTACTTGGTTATTAATAATTTAGAAGTCGAACGGAATATAGCACTAGAGGTATTACATGCTAAAAAATATCAGTTAAAAAGGGCTATTTTACTGAAACTTAAAGAGATGATAGGAAATGCTAAAAAATATGGTTTTGATAAACTCTTAGGTTCTAGTAAATTTGCATTAAGCAATGAAAATATGGTAGAATTTTTACCTAATAGCTATGTCCCAAATCCAGATAGTAGAAGTGTATCGTTTAAAAAACATCATTATGCGTATGTCGATAAGTTTGACAGTTACAAAGAAGAGTATGAGGTGGCAAAATATATAGATGAGCTAGATAAAGTTAGTACATGGGTACGAAACATAGCAAGAGACCACAGAAACTCTTTTTGGTTACAAACCTCTAGCGATAAATTTTATCCTGATTTTATTATCAAGTTAAATAATGGTAAAACAGTGGTTGCAGAGTATAAAGGTGACATGCTAAAGACAACAGATGACACTAAAGAGAAAGAGCGATTGGGTAATTTATGGGCTTCTCGGTCTGAAGATTTAGAGTTTTTAATGTTGTATAAGAATGATTATGCGACAAAATTAGATGAGATTATGTAGGTCGGGGTATCCTCACCCCGACAATTTAAATTTAAACATCATAAAAATTTGAAATCATATAATTTTTTTTGCAAACAAGTTTTTTTGCAAACAAGTTTGTGTCGGGGTGAGGATACCCCTTGTGATTGTCGGGGTGAGGATACCCCGACCTACGGAAATGTATTACAATTTGACATATTTTTGATGAAT
>JALSHP010000143.1 GCA_026982175.1 Campylobacteraceae bacterium | reverse complement strand
GTTTGAAAATCTCTCATAGTTTGACGCTAAATCAAGTACAGGAATGTCACTCTCGCCTAAAGTGGTGGTAAATTTAGTAATGATAAGATTACTAAGTTGCTCTTCTATCTCATCAACCGTAAAATGATTGTCAGTTCCCACAATTTCATTCATAAACTGCTTAGGGTCAGTGATTCGCATTTCGTAAGTACCAAAAGCACGTAATCGTACCATAGAAAACTCAGGGTCACGTACCATAATAGGATTTTTAGTTCCCCATTTTAAGTCGGTAAATCGTTTGGTATTGACAAAATAAACTTCGGCTTTAAAAGGAGAGTTAAACGCATGATCCCAATGCTCTAAAGAGGTCATGATGGGTAAGTTTTTGGTCTCTAACTCATAGATTCCAGGCCCTAAAACATCAGCAATGACTCCCTCATTGACAAAGACTGCCATTTGTGACTCACGCACTGTTAGTTTTGCCCCATATTTAATCTCGTTGTTATGTCGTGGGAACTTATAGACCATGGTATCGTGTGAATCATCTGTCCACTCAATTACATCTATAAATTGTCCTGTTATCCAATCAAATAAGCCCATAAATTATCCTTTAATTTGTTTGTTTAAATCTTCAATGGTCTGGTCGGCTGAACCCTCCATTTTGGCTTTGGTTGCTAAAAGTGCATTTTTAAGTTCAGCTTCTGTTTTCTCTAACTCAACCAAGGCTTTTACTCTGGCTGCTTTTCCCTCTTCGGCAATTTCAAGTGAGTCGTTAAGGGTAGCGATGAGTGTATCGTTAGCAATTTTAATGCTCTCAATGTCAAAGACACCACGCTCCATCTGTGTTCTTACTTCACGGTTTGCATCTCTTAAGCCTTCGGCATTTTTTTCTAAAAGTTCATTGGTTAAGTCTGCTGCATCTTTAAGGGCTTTGGCTGATTCATGACTTCTAAAGATGGTCACCGTTTGTGCCAGTTGGTTTCGCCAAAGGGGAACGGTATTGACCAAGGTAGAAGCAATTTTATTGATGAGTGATTTGTCATTCTCTTGAATGAGCCGTATGCTAGGAAGTGATTGCATGGTCACTTGACGTGAAAGGCGTAAATCATGGACACGACGCTCCAAATCATCGCCAAAGGCACGAACTTCTTTAAGTTCTTGAATTGCCATCATCTCACCACTTTTGGCTTTTTCTTCATATTCTGGAAGAATTTTTTCAGCCAACTCTTTTTTCTTTATTTCCCCAGCTTCAATGTAAAGTTCTAAAGTTCTAAAATACTCCAAATTGGCTTCATAAAGTTTGTCCAAAGAGACCACATCTTTCATAAGGGTGCTTTTGTGTACCTCTAAGTTATTGGCAATCTCATCTATTTGGTCACGTACCTCTTCATAGCCTTGCATAAACTTTACAAGAGGCTTTGTGCCTCCAAAGAGTTTAGCATACCATGGTAGTTTTTTGTTAGGGTTCAACTCTTCAATGTCAAAGCCTTTAATGGCTGCCACCATTTCGTTTAAAACAGCACCAGCTGCCCCTGTGTCTTTGTTTTTAACACCATCAATCATTCTGTTAGAAATCTCATCTAACTCCTCTTGTGCAGATGCCCCAAAGTAGATGATGGAGGTTCTGTCTTTGAAGTCAAGTTCACTTAATGCTTTTTCCAATTTACTCTGCTCTTCTACTTGAACAGCAGGGAGGGTTTCACTTTTTTCTTCAATGGTTGCTTCAATAATCTCTTTAGTTTTTGTTTCCATGGTTAATTCCTTAATTTATTTAGTTTTTTAATCTTTTAGTTTTGAATCTGTTGCTGTAAGACATCAATGTTGACATCTAGGTCAAATTGGTTATTTTTTTTGAGTCGTATTAGCTCTTTGTCAAAGCGAAGCTCCACATCATCGAGAAGTTGATGTAGTTTTGCTTTGGTCTCTTTTCTAATATCTTTCTCATCAATTGCCATGTAAGAGTCGGTTACTTTTTCTAAACCATCAAGATAGACCAGTAGAAACTTACGTGAAACACGAATGTCTTTGGGGTCTTCTTTGATGGTCTCAATGATGTGTTCAGCCTTTTTAACTGCTAATTTTAGTTTATCTTTAAGTTCTAAATCTTTAAAGTTTTGGTTAATGTGCGACTCAATACCTGAAATCTTGGCTTTGGCATCGCTCAATGTTTTTAACACCAATTCGGCTGAAACATCGCCAATGTTCTCTAGTTTGTCGGTTCGTGGGTCTAAGCCATAGTGCAGCACATAGCCTACAGAGGCGATAGCCCCTAAAAAGATGCCCAGAAATAAGCCTTCATCTCCTGCAATGGAAGCGGCAAAAAATGTCCCCACCCCTAAGAGAATGGCAGAGAGTGTTTTGTAAGGTTTGGTGGGGGCTTTGGTGAGTTTTTCTTGATGATAAGTATGCTCATTGGCAAGTCCCCAAGTATTGAGTTTGGCTGCCCCATAAAAGAGACCAAACGCCACAAGATTTAGCCCAAAAGCAGGAATGTCACGTTGCATTAAAGAAAAAATGACGGCTAAAAAGAGTGGGGTCAAAAAGAAGTAAAGTAAAAAACCTTTTTTGGCTCTATTTGTCCCAAAATTTTTACTTGGATTATATTTTTTTACTTGTGCCATATTTATCCTATTAAGAGTTTTATAACGGTAAAACCAGATGAAAGTACTATGAATAAAAAACCGAATATCTTTTGCAAAAGTTTTTCCTTACTTAATTATTTTTGTTATATTTTAGCATAAAATTCTTATGGCTTCATAGAAAAGTTTAAAACCTCATTTTTTACTATTAAGTCTAAAAAGTGGAGTTAATGACCTCTCTTCTTTAGTCTCTTAGACTAAAGTTCGTCCCAAAACGATTTGCGAACTTTTTAAAATCGTGGAATGCTTATTTTTCGGACTTATAACTTTTAGTTTTTTTTAAGTTTCAAACCCTTGTTTTTCGGTACTTCTGAAACTTAACATTGACTTAAAATTAGGAAACCTAAGCTTACAAAATTTTATGGGCATAGGTTTGCGAACTTTTTTGAAAAGTAGAAAGGTTATTTTATGGGCTTTGAAGTCACTTTAAGCTATAATTTACCTCGAATCGACACGTTAAGTCATGGAGGTTTGAGAACTTTTTTTGCAAAGCTCTATAACTTCGCGTTGTCAAGTGATTCAAAAACAGAACATTTTTCTTCAAACACCGAGTTTAGTGGTGTATCCCTACCTATCGGTGGGGAGGTAATTAAGATTTAGCATTGTTGGTGGTTCAGCCTACAGTGGTGCTACGCACATCACTTTCGGTTTCGTCACTACAAACGACAAGCAGTTGTCGTTTGCTTAACGTTCCTCATCTATCGGTGGGGAGGTAATTTCAATTAGGATATTAGGTTTGTTGGTGGTTCTGGGCGTA
>JALSHP010000142.1 GCA_026982175.1 Campylobacteraceae bacterium | reverse complement strand
ATCGCCTAACAGTTCTTTGTTCTCTTCTATGGCATTAGCCGTCTCTATATATAAATTGGCTTTTTCTACCAATTTACTTAGTTTGGATTGTTCTCTTCCTAAGTCAGTCATTTTTTTAATGTCAGAGGCAATGTCTGGCGAAGAGAGTAATGTGTTAATTTCATTATAACGGTCAATAAATGGTTGGAGTTTTTCTTTAAACATAGGAGAACCTAGTAGTGGATTTTAATATATAAGATTAAGTTTGATACTCGAAAGAGTATCAAAAGAAGGGGTTGCTAACTATGCAGCGATTTTGTTTACCATAATGTTAAGTCTGCTTACTTTTCTAGCAGCAGTCTGTTTTTTGATAAACCCTTTGCTTACCATTTTATGGATTTGTTTGTTAGCTACTTTAAATGCTTCTTGTGCAGCTGTTTTATCATTTGCTTCTACAGCTGTTGTTACTGCTTTAACAATGTTTTTATATCTTGTTCTGTAGTATCTGTTTCTCTCTGTTCTTGTTGCAGTTTGTCTAATTCTTTTAATCGTTGACTTGTGATGTGCCATGTTTTATGTTCCTTTGTGGGTGCATTTGAGTTAGCTCTTCAGGTGAAGAGTCTATAATTTGGCGAATTTTAGCTAAAAAACACTTTATACTCCTTTATACTATGACCATAAAATTTATTAGTTTGTAAAAATAGTTTTTTTATGTTAGAATAGGTTTATATTTAAACTTAAGGATTTCCATTGAAAAAAATTATATTTTTATTTACTTTTACTTTCATCTCTCTTTTTGCTACGGAACTTCAAGTCACAGGTACGGTGGTTTCGGACAATCAAAAGATGATAGGAGCCCGATATATGGGATATGTTAAAGAGATACACTTTAACATAGGCGATGAAGTTAAACGTGAAGATATTATTTTTACAATGGAGTCAGCAGAGTTTGACATTATGCAAAATCAAGCCGACTTAGCACTCGAACAAGCTGAACTCATGGTGGAGATGTATCGGACACGACTCGATAGCATTCGCCATGAACAGAAAAAGTTGACACGACGTAAGCTAAAAGGTGGTTCCGAATGGAAAGATTTGGAGTCTATGGCAGAGAATGTTCAAGCAGGATTGGCCGCAACGCGTAGTACCATTAAAAATGCTACTGAAAAGGTTAAGCAGATGGCAAGTATGATGAATTATTTGGAGATAAAAGCCCCGAATGCAGGTATTATTGTTCAAAAACAGATTCGTGTGGGTGATTTAATTGTTCCTGGTATGTTGGCATTTGTATTGGTAGATTTAAATCATTTAGAGGTAGAAGCACAAATCTCTGAAGGGGACCTCTTAAAAGTACACAAAGGCAAAGCAGTAAAAGTAGATATTCCCTCTATGAAGTTTAGAACCATGGGCATGGTCAAGTCTGTTGTTCCCTCTGCTAATCCTATGACACATACTTTTACTATTCGCGTAGCGTTTGATAAAAAAGGGAAAGATATTTTTCCTGGGATGTATGTGAACCTCTCTATTCCTAATTAGTTCCCGAGTTAGAGTGCTTTTGTATTTGCCATTAGCACAGGAATAAAAAAGAGAGAGACCAAAGTAGCTGCCATGCTTCCAAAGATGAGGGCTACCCCTAAGCCCCCAAAAATTGGGTCGGTGGCTAAGAGTAGAGAGCCTAAGATAATGGCAACGGCTGTTAATAAAATGGGTTTAGCTCTAGTCGCTGTGGCAAGGGCAATGGCACGTTGTTTCTCCATGCCATTTTCTATGAGTGACTTTGTAAAGTCAATAAGCAGAAGTGAACTTCGTGCCGAAATCCCCATAAGCGAGATGAACCCAATGAGTGAAGTTGCCGTTAAAAAGAAATGGGTATCTAAGAGTGCTAGTTGTAGTTTGTCAGTAATCCAATGCCCAATAATCACACCAATAATCGAGAGAAAAGAGCCAAGCAAGACAATAGCACTTAAGGCAAACGATTTGTAGTAGAGTACAATGAGTAGAAACATTAAGATTAATGCAGCAATAAAAGCAGCACCTAAATCTCTAAAGGTGTCAAGTGAGACTTTCATCTCTCCATCCCATCGTAGAAGCATCTGCTCCCCTGTGCTTTTATCGAGTAAATTTAAATCAAACATATAGGTACTCATCCCCTCTACTTTGGTGATGGTAAATTCATCAGAGAGTTCTTTTAAGATTTTATCTCGTGCATCAAGAAGTGGATAGACTTGACTCACTAAATCACATTCGGCAGTAACCGCAACATAGTTTTTTAGATTTTTTCTAAAGATACTAGGGCTAGAGCGTATCCCCTCTACTTTAACAACTTCAGAGAGTGGAATCATCATCCCTTGACGGTTCATCAGTTTTAAGGAGGAGAGTTTTGCCTTTAGGGCATTGGCTGAATCATACTCTAGGGTACGCGTCTCTTTGCTTAAGCGTAAAAATATAGGGATTTGGTCTTGTTGATTGTGGGTATTTTTAACTGCAACTTCTGTCCCTTTAAATGCCAAATAGGTAATCTGATTGACTTGGTCAACACTCAATCCTGAACGAATAATTTTCTCTTTGTTCACTACCACATTAAATTTGGTATAGAGGTCATCTTGCATAATATCAACATCGACCAAGCCTTTTGTAGCAGAGAGAAGCTCTGCCACACGGCTAATGGTGTGACGTAAGAGCCTATTATCTTCTCCAAACAACTCAATGACAATGGTCGCCAAAGTAGGAGGGCCTGAGGGCATTTCGGTGAAACGGATGGAGGTATGAGGAACAATCTCTCCACATAGAGCTTGAATCTCTGGACGTATGCGATGCACCATCATGTAGGAGGGTTCATCTCGGTGGTGTTTATCGCTTAAGTTAATGACAATTTCGGCTTGATTTTTTAGCTGTTTAAAGGCTGACCCTTTAACCAATCCTGCGTAATCAAGAGGTGCGCCTTGACCTAAGTAGAGGTTCATGTTTAGCACCTCTTTCTCATGTTTCATGTAATTCACAACACAAGTGGTGACGCGTTTGGTCTCTTGCATAGAAGCGTTGGTTGCTGTGTCAATATAGATAGTAAAAGTATTGGCAGATTTTCCTGGTAACATTTTGGCTTTGACCATTTTGCTTGGAAGCATCATTACCGCACCTATCATGGCAAAAATCACCATGAGCGTTACCATCCATCTGTTTCTTGATTTAGAGACTATTTTATAAACCAATTTTTCCATTAGCTTTTTTCTCCAAATTTAATAAACTTTTTTGCCAAATAGGGAGCAAAGACATAGGCAACAAACAAAGAGACGGCCAATGCCACAGGGACATTTAAGGGAATGGGTGTCATAAATTGCCCCATCATTCCCCCCACAAATGCCATGGGAATCATGGTTAACATAATCGCAATGGTGGCAATATTGGTAGAGGGACCAATC
>JALSHP010000141.1 GCA_026982175.1 Campylobacteraceae bacterium | reverse complement strand
TGCTAAGAGTGCTTTTAAGGTGTTTTGTGTGTCATCAAAGTTACCATGTACCCCAATGACCTTTAAGTTTTCTGCCTCTTCTGTTACCATTTGCAGACGCTGAACATCTGATGTTCCTCCATCTGGGTAAAGACATGCTACTTTGATGTTTGCTTGATTTTTAAAGGTCTCTAAGGTAGCAGGTCCCGTGTCTCCAGAGGTGGCTGCCATAATGAGGTAATTTTCATTACGTTTTTGAGCCTCTTTTGCTAAGAGATAACCAAAAGGTTGCAGTGCCATATCTTTAAATGCACGGGTAGGTCCGTGGTAGAGTTCAGCGACAAAACAGTCATCTTCTATCTTAGAAAGAGGTACAGGGTTTGAGGGGTCATCAAAAGCATCGTAGCGTGAAAGTGCTTGGGTAAGTGTTACTTCATCAATGTCAATCGCAAAGCCTTGAAGTACGGCTAGGGCTAAGGTTTTATAATGAGAATTTAGATGTAAAGTTAAAAACTCCTCATCAAAAACAGGTAAAAACTCTGGTACATAAATACCACCATAACTGGCACTTGGGCTTAAGATAGCCTCTGAAAAATTTACTTTTGGTGCTTTTTGTCCATCATTACCACGTGTCTCTATGAATTGCATATAATATCCTATAAAAAATTATGAGGAATTATAGCAAAAGTAATGTAAAGAGTTAAACGAAGTCTATAAGTTTTCGTTGAAGATAAAGGCGTGTATGTTTAGCTACTGGTCTTGAAGATTTAGATAATAGATAAATAACATTGGTTGAAAGTGTTTTCATAATTGATTCCTTTAAGTTTGTTAAGTAATTATAAACTTAAAGTTAGTAGTAAATATGAAAAATGCTTTTCTTGACTATTTACGCTATACTCCTAAAAATATAATGATAAAGGAAACGCATGAAAACAATGACGTGTAAACAACTTGGAGGGGCTTGTGACATCAAGATACAAGCTGAAACTTTTGGAGCAATGAGTGAACTTAGTATGCAACATGGTATTGAGATGATGCAACAAAATGATGAAGCTCATATGAAAGCCATTCAGAACATGAAAGAGATTATGCAAAATCCTGTAACTATGAATGAATGGTTTGCTATGAAAAAGGCTGAATTTGATGCTTTACCTGAAGATTAAGACTCTTTTTTCTTCTTAGCTTCTAACTCACGAAGCTTGTCTTTTTTACTTTTCTTTTTCCCCTTAATTGGGGCAGAACCTTTGACTTTTTTTGGAGCTTCACCTGTTAGCTCATAAGCTTTTATCTGTTCTCGTTGCAGTTTAATTTGACTACGTTTCTCTATGAGTCTAAAATGGGCTTGTTCGGCATGACCTATGAAGCTAATGGCAACACCCAAAGCCCCAGCTCTTCCTGTTCGTCCTATTCTGTGAATATAGTCAGCAGGGGAACGAGGTAAATCAAAGTTGACAATGCAATCAATGCCCTCTATGTGGAGACCACGAGAGATAATATCGGTCGTAAATAAAATCTGAATTTTTTTCGCTTTAAATTCACGAATGGTATAGTTACGGTCTTCTTGCGTTAAATCTCCATGAAATGATTCAGCTAAATAGCCACGTTTACGAAACTTTTGGGCAATGTTATCGGTGGCTCTTTTGTTTGCCATGAAGACTAAAACACTTTTGTACTTCTCTTTTTTGAGTAAATAGCGAAGTAATGCACCTCTATTTTCTGGGTTTACCTCTATGACCCTTTGTTTGATGTTCTCAACTGTTGGGCTTTCACTTTCTACAGAAACTTTGGTGGCATTGCTTGTAACATGAGAGATGATTTCTAAAACTTTTTCGGGGTAGGTAGCTGAAAAGAGTAGGTTTTGTCGTCTGCTTGGTATGGCAGTTAAGATGGCATCTAACTCTTGACTAAACCCAAGGTTTAACATTTTGTCTGCTTCATCAAGTACTAAGAACTCCAAATTTTTTAAGGACATTTGGTTTTTAGACAGTACATCCAAAAAACGCCCAGAGGTCGCGACAATAATGTCACACCCTTTTTGAATGCTGTAAATTTGTTCACCGATTTCCTCACCACCAATGACCGAGACCACTTTTAGTTTTGGGCTAAGCACTTTTCCAAACAACTCAAAAATTTCTGCTATCTGTAAAGTAAGTTCACGAGTAGGGGCTAGAACCAAAGCTTTAATTTTACGTTTTCCCTCATAAGGATTTTGAGCCAAAAGTTCTAAAATAGGCAAAACAAATGCCATAGACTTACCTGTTCCTGTTTGAGCCTGTGCCATAACATCAAGTCCCTCTAAAACAAGAGGAATAACTTTTTCTTGAATGGCTGTTGGCTTTAGATAGTTGTTCTTTTGAAGCTCTTTTTGTAGATTTTTAGAAAGTTTAGAAAAGCTCATTAATACTTCTTATTGGTATTCACAAGCATATCTTTTTCACTTAAATCAAGCAGTAAAGCACCTAGACTCTTTAGTGAAAAGAGATGCAAGTTTTCATTTTTTTCTTTTTTGAGTTCGGTTGAAAATTTGTTTTTAGAAAAAATGACATAATATTGAGCCTCTATTTTAGCCGAAGCACAAAGCTCTTTGAGCTTACTCAATTCAGACTTTTTGGCTTTGGATTTAGAGAATTTACATGACCCAGCGATGAATTTACCCGACTTAGTTTTGGCGAGTAAATCTATCTCTATTTGTGTGTCCCAATAAGACCCTATCTTCATAATAGGGTCGTCAGCGTTTTCATTGTGGGCTTTTTTGATGAGTTCTAAAAAGAGTTGTTGCATAATATGGTTGGTAAATTCTAATTTTAATTCATCCCAACGTTTGTAAAACTCTTCATACTCACCTGCTTTAATCCCTTTGTAGTTGGGTGAGATAAGGGCAAACCAAAAACGCATAAAAGGTTGGCAAAAAAGAAGTTTGGCAGAGACCTTGTCATGGTCTTTAAGAGGTTTTTCAATGGACTTGTCATGTTTTAAAAGCCCCTCATCAATGAGATAATCGATGGACTCCTCACCCATGATTCTGTCTACTTGTGCTTTTTTAAAAGCAGAGTGTTCACGTCTGTCACCCATGGAAAGAGCAGAGAGGATTTTATGATGAATCTCTTTACTATTAGTGATTTTGGTGGTGTCTCCATGAATGTAACGGTAGTTATTTAAAACTTTCTCTTCAATGAGTTTTTCTAAAGGGACAGAGAGGTCAACACGCCACCCCATACCTCCAAATACTGCGAAGTACTCTAAGGCTTGTTCTAAATTGGTGGCACTGTTTTGGTAACAAAAAGAGCGAAATTGTTGCAGAATGGTAGGGGTTTTTGACATGGTGTAAGCCTTAGGTTTTAATGGTGCAATTATAGCTAAAAATTTAACACTATTTCATGAAAATAAACTCCACAAAAACTAACTTTTCTTAGGCTATAATGGGGAATGAA
>JALSHP010000140.1 GCA_026982175.1 Campylobacteraceae bacterium | reverse complement strand
GCGGGAAGCCAACTCCAAGATTAATCATCCCTGAAGATCCCAAGAAGACTACTTGGTTGATAGGCTGGATGTGTAAGCGTTGTAAGGCGTTTAGCTGACCAGTACTAATAGATCGTTTGTTTTTTACAATCTTCTAAGGTCACTACCTTATTAAGTGCAATAATATTATGAGCTGTAAGCCTACATGGCTACGCTTCGCTCCGACCATTTCGGTTCCGAAGCTAAAAACAACAAGCAGTTGTTGTTTTCTTACGCTTCTCATCTTATTAAGTGTAAATGCATATAACCCAATTAGCAATTAATCATTACGATAGACTCTTAACTATGTTATGTTCTAACATACTACTTATAAGAAAACTCAAAGTTCACGGAACTAAGAAATCTAAGCACATTTATTAATGTATTTAGATTTCTTAGAGGTGGGCCTAGAGGGAGGGTTATACCTGGCTCCATTCCGAACCCAGAAGTCAAGCCTCCCATCGCCGATAATACTTATCCTGTCTGGATTGGGAATGTAGGTCGCTGCCTCTTTGATTTTTCTAACTTATTCTTTTTACTCTTCTACTTTTCTTTTTTTATTCACTTTTTTATTATCTTCTTTAATGTTTTTCACTTTTCTGTATATTTTTATATTGAAATTTATAATTTTTGTAGCACATTTTTATTCATTTTCTTTTATTCTTTATCCAATTCTAATAATAAAAGAAAATGAATGTTTAATTACGCTATAATCGCGAAATTTTTAAACTTCTAAGGATAAACAATGTCAACATTAAATGTATATTATGACAAAGATTGTGATATTAGTATCATCAAATCAAAAACAGTAGCAATGATCGGTTTCGGTTCACAAGGGCATGCTCATGCAGAAAATTTAAGAGATTCTGGGGTTAATGTTGTTGTTGGTCTTAGAAAAGATGGTTCATCTTGGGCTAAAGCTGAAGCAAAAGGTTTTAAGACACTTACTGTGGCTGAAGCTTCTGCTAAAGGTGATGTGGTAATGATTCTTTTGCCTGATGAAAATCAAAAAGAGATTTATGAAGAGCAGATTGAGCCAAATCTTAAAGAGGGTGCTACCATTGCGTTTGGACATGGATTTAACATTCACTATGGAAGAGTAAAGCCTCGAAAAGACATTAACGTAACCATGATTGCTCCTAAAGCTCCAGGGCATACAGTTAGAAGTGAGTTTGTAAGAGGTGGTGGTATTCCAGACCTTATTGCTGTTGGTCAAAATCCAAGTGGAACAACTAAAGAGTTGGCTCTTTCTTATGCTTCAGCTATTGGTGGTGGTAGAACAGCAATTATTGAGACTACTTTTAAAGATGAGACAGAGACAGACCTATTTGGAGAACAAGCGGTTCTTTGTGGTGGGGTAACTTCTTTGGTTCAAGCTGGATTTGAAACATTAACAGAAGCTGGATATGCTCCAGAACTTGCATACTTTGAGTGTTTACATGAGCTTAAACTTATTGTTGACCTTATGTTTGAAGGTGGAATTGCTGATATGAGATACTCTATTTCTAATACAGCTGAATATGGTGACTATGTAAGTGGTAAACGTGTTATCAACGCTGAATCAAAAGCTGCGATGAGAGATATTTTGACTGAAATTCAAGATGGACGTTTTGCTAAAGATTTCATCTTAGAAGGTGAAGCAGGTTATCCTCGAATGAATGCTGAAAGATCAAATGATAAAGTAAAACTTATCACGCAAACAGGAAACAAACTTAGAGAGATGATGCCTTGGATTTCTGCAGGTAAAATTGTAGACCAAGAGACGAACTAATTTATTGATATAGAATTATTTAGAACTCCTAAAAAGATGTTAAAATACTCCTTTATTTTAAAGGAGTATTATGAAACATCTCAAAGCATTTAAAGGTATTATGATTGCCTTTTTTGTAGGTATTCTCTTTGCGTTTGTGAGTGGATTCTTTTTTACTTTTACACAAGCTTCACTTCTTGGCTTAGTCGCATTATTGGTGACATTATGGACGAATGAAGCACTACCTTTGGGTGTGGTTTCATTGCTCCCTATTATTCTTTTTCCTATTTTTGGTGTATTAGACTTAAATAGCGTAACACCGAACTATTCTAAATCTATTATCTTTTTATTTTTGGGTGGGTTTATGTTGGCGATTGCCATTGAAAAAGTAAAACTTCATCTCTATTTTTCTTCAAAACTCTTAAGCTATTTTCCTAATACTGCTTTAGGTATTCTTTACGCTTTGGCAATTACTTCTGCTTTGCTCTCTTCTATACTTTCAAATACAACCATTACACTTATGCTTATGCCTGTGGCACTTTATTTGTCAGATAATATAAAATTAAAAATTAGATTTTTACTTGCAACGGCTTATGGGGCAAGTATAGGAGGAATTTTAACGCCCATTGGAACAGCACCCAATTTAATTTTGTTAGGTTTTTTAGAAGATAAACAGCTACCTATATTGGCTTTTGGAGAGTGGGTTTACATGATGCTTCCTGTGGCTGTCATTATGCTAAGCATTATTCCGTGGTTACTCTCTTTGGGCTTAAAAGATGAATCAGTCGAGGATATAGGCGAAGAGAAAGTTCCTGTGTTAGATAAGTCTCAAAAACGTCTCTACTTTATAGTAGGGCTATTGGCATTTGTGCTAATAGCCAATACTTTTTCTAAGCAAATTTTAGGCTTTGCTTTAGATGAGAAGATGATACTTTTAGGATTTGGACTTTTAATGTTTTTCCCTGCTATTGGTTTTTTAGATTGGGAAGATACGCGAAATATGCCCTATGAGATAATCATGCTTTTTGGGGCAGGGTTTTCGATTGCTACGGCGTTTTCAAGTACAGGATTGGCTGCTGATATTGCGACTAAACTCTCTTTTATTTCTACTATGCCTCTCTTTTGGATGTTTCTCTTTGTTGCCTTTTTTGTGGCATTTTCTACTGAAGTCACTTCTAATACAGCGTTGACTTCGATTGCCATTCCTATTTTTTATGAGTTCGCCAAAGAGATGCCTGCTGAGCAAGGAACGGTTTTGCTCATGACAGCTACCATTGCAGCCTCTTATGCTTTTATGTTGCCCATTGCAACCCCTCCCAATGCTATTGTGATGAGTTCACGGGTTATCCCCATAGCCCAGATGGCAAAGATTGGATTTAAAGCGAACTTGATAGGGATTTTTATTTTGGCGTGTGTGGCATATTTTTTATGGTTAAATATATTATAATATCTTAAAAATATTTTAAGAAAGAACAGAATAATGATTTTTAAATATAGTGAACCAATTGTGGCCTTGGAGGCAATGAAAAAATATCCTAAAGAGTTATATACTTTGGGAGATACGGTTTTGTTGTCTCGACCAAAAGTTTCCATTGTAGGAACAAGGCGACCCTCTGTCTATACCCAACATCAAACCAAAAACTTG
>JALSHP010000139.1 GCA_026982175.1 Campylobacteraceae bacterium | reverse complement strand
ATGAGCCTCTTTTTTCTCTTTGGCTACCTTACTAATCTCTTTTGAAAAACGCTCTAAGCCTACGATGTACTGTTGCATCATGTCCAAAATGGGTGAGTGGTTCTGACGCACAGCCATGCGTTTAATGGCATAAGCATAATCATGAGCCGTTAATGCTCTTGTGGCACTTTTTTCAAAGTCATCAACTGTTTTTATCTTTTTAAATGCTTTTTCACTAAATTTTCTATTTTCTTCAACAAAAGAGGGGTGGTTTTGGTAGAGGATATTTTTTTGTAATTCAAAAGTATATTTAGAAGTGGCAACATCTAAACTCTGCTCTGTCACCTCTTCATTTTGTTTATTAAAATAGCTAATGCTTGGCATCTTAGTTAAAGTCAAAGGCTCTAAAACATAAGGACGTTTCAGATAGTTGTAGCCCACCACGGGTTCATAGATATTAGAGATAATCACCGATTCACGCTTAGAGTAAGAGACCACAGGGTCTAGGTGTTTATAAGGTAAAGAAAAAGAGCTAAAGAGAATGTTCTTCTCTTTTTTGTCACTGGCATGAGGGGAGTTCCACACATTGGCATGAAGTAGCGTAGAGAGCAAAATATAGAGTATTAAAAGTGGTAATTTTTTCATCTTATTATTGTAGTATAACTTACTTAATACCCCTCACTCTACCACACTATTCATCTAACATATAATCATCATAATCACCTTCAGATAAAATCTCTGAGAGTCCATCATTTGTCTTGATACCCAAATATTTTTTGGCATCATTTAGTTTATAATAATAACGTAAGGTATTTAATTTTTTTCCATCGACCCACGAAGAGACAATAAAATAGTTATCATGATGTTCATCTAAGGTAGAAAATGTTCCGTTTGGCGTAAAAGTATCGGCAAACATATAGAGCTTACGATTTTCGACCAAATAGTTTGCTTTGGTCATCTTCATGTCACCAATAACAGGCTGATAGCTCACTTGATGGTTTTCAAATGTCACTTTTATCAGCAATGCAGGGTTCACTTTTGTTTTTTTATAGGCTAAATAGTAGCTCTTCCCACTTAGCATCTGTTTTGAAAAATATTTATATTTTTTTGAGTTATCCTCTTCAAACAGGTCATTTTTCTCCTCTTTTACCCGTACCACTTTATGCGTCACCAAAGGAGCTGTGGGAGCTACTGATAGCGTCTGTGCCATTGCGGGAGCAGTTTCGCTCAAAGGAATCGTACCTGTCATGGGGTAAGTTTTTGCCAAAGGGAGTGTGGAGGGGTTATAGAGCAGATTACTGCGTGTCGCGTTCATTGGCATCTGATAAGTGCTTCTCTTTCTAATGGGTGAGATATAGCGTCTTTGTGGGGTAGCCACCTTTGGGCGAGAGTTTGTCGCATAATTATAGACCAAAGGATATTGCCTCATAGAAGATGAATGGGCAATATGGGCATCTTTAAAGTAACGTCGATAGGGAGCTACTTTAGTTCGTAAAGCATTTTTATTGGAGGTGTAGTAGGCAAAGGGGATGTACCAACCATTAGCCTGAACAATGGCAACATGTGTCCGTAAATTTTGAGGGAGTTTATTAATATGTGCTTTTACCCCCTGTAAATTTTTAAAACTTCCAAATTTAATAAAATATTTCTCCACATTGGCATGGCTAAATGTAGCCAAACATGCAATCATTAACAAATAACGTATCATTATTATCCCCTATTTTTTTGAAAAATTATACCATATTGCGTGTTGAATAATCGTGAATTTAAGATGTTATGAGTAAAATATTAAAAAATAATAAAATTTAAAAAGTGAGAAAACATGTTAAGATTATTTAAAAAAGCCAAAGGTGAAACATTTTCAAAAGCAGCCCATAAGATGATAAGCTATTATTTAAAGAAGCAAAATATAGGCGAGCTCAAAGGGTTCAACATAGACAATAGTACCAAAACACTTAGCATCTCTTTTATTCCTAAATTTTTCACAGAAGTTTTAACCATAGAAGCAACAAACTACAATATCGTAAAAGATGTACAACAGGGAAAAAGCTATTTAACTTTTGATAACATCACCACCTCAAAAAATTGGAATGATGATCGTTTTAAAGGGCTTATCAAAAACAAAAAGATAGAAATTCCCGACAAGTACTCTAAGTTTATTAATTTGATAGGATAAGAGACATTTGACATTTTTCTGCTAAAAATATATACTATGAAATAAAAAGTATATAAAGGAGCTTTCATGACAGCCAATTACAAAAAAGAGTTATACTCTTTACCTATTGAAATTGTTGAAGAGTTAATAGCTTATGCCAAAGAGAGCAACAAAAAAAAGAGCCATATTGTCGCTGAAGCGATTAAGGAATACATTCAAGATAGAGAACGAAAGAAGTTAGCCAAAGAGGCTTTGTCTCTCATAGGTTTTGCAAAAGGTTCAATCCCTGATATTCAAGAGATTAAAGCCAATAGGTACGACATATGATTAAACTCTTTTTAGATGCAAATATCTTAATAGACATCACTTACGAAGGTCGCCCTTCTTCAAAAGAGAGTAGTGAACTCTATGCTCACTTGGTTCAAAATTCTAAAAAGTATCAACTCTACACCTCTTGTGATTTACTCACTACGGTTTATTATATCTTGCGAAAACAATTTAACAAAAAACTGGTACTAGAAAAAATCAAACTCATGAACAAAATCATCCACGTCATAGAGTTTGGAAACCAAGAGATAGATGAAGCGATTTATCTCATGGAAAAAAATAGCAACTTCAGCGATTTAGAAGATACCATTCAGTTTGTCATGGCGAGAAAAGAGCGATGTGACTATATTGTCTCTAATGATCAAGGGTTTTTTAGTCATGATGTTCCTTTAGTTAGGAGTGGAGAGATGTTGGATATTTTGAGAAAATTGTAGGGTGCTGTTTTCACTCACCGTTAAATGGGGTTGGTGGGAAATAGGGTTTTGCCCAAAGGCTTAGAAAAGGGGAAAAGAGAGATGAGATTAATTAAAGCAAATTGGGAAAATTTTAAAGCAAAGTTTAGTGAAAATCCACAAGATAATTTTGAGTGGTTTTGTTATTTACTTTTCTTAAAAGAGTATAATCAACCTTATGGAACACATCGTTATAAAAATCAATCAGGTATTGAAACAGACCCTATAAAAGTAGGTGATGAGGTTATTGGGTGGCAATCTAAATTTTATGAAGATACACTTTCTAATCATAAAGAAGATTTACTTGGTACTTTAAGAAAAACTAAAAGAGACAATCCCAATATTACAAAAATAATTCTTTATACCAATTCTGAATGGGGACAAGGTCAAGGGACTAAAGAACCAAAGGCTAAAACTGAAACGGAAGAGAAAGCTAAAGAGTTAAAAATCAAATTGATTTGGAGAGTACAAAGTTATTTTAAATCTCCTTTTGTTTGTCAA
>JALSHP010000138.1 GCA_026982175.1 Campylobacteraceae bacterium | reverse complement strand
ATAGATGCCGCAGCCGCAGCTGGGGTGAAAGCAATTATTGAGCCTGGTGGAAGTATTCGAGATGATGAGGTTATCGCCGCGGCTAATGAGCATGGTATTTCGCTTTACTTTACGACGGTTAGGCACTTTTTACATTAACAAATTCTTCACGATTGTCCGCTAGAATTGAGACCTAGAATTTAAGAAGGATATTTATTAATGAAAAAAACAATTTTTAGCCTATTGCTTTTGGGTATGGGTCTCATGGCAGAAGTGACTAACATGGAAGTAAGTGCAAAGTTTATAGAAGAGAACAGTACCAAAATAATTGATATACGAACAGAGGATGAGTGGAAAAATATAGGGGTAATTCCCAAAGCACATCTTATCACTTTCTTTGGTAAAGATAAGAAGTTCTCAGGTGAACTTTTTCTGCAAGAATTAAATCGTGTGGTGGAGAAAGATGAACCCTTTGCCATTATCTCAAACAGTTCAAGTCGCTCTAAATTGGTCTCTAACTTTTTAGGTAAAAAGCATGACTACAAGGTCATAAACCTATTGGGTGGTATTAGTAAGTTGCTCAAAGAGGGTTACGAGATAGCGAAATATAACGCTTGTAAATTGAAACCAGAGCTTAGTACGGAAGAGAATACA
The DNA here is from genome assembly GCA_026982175.1 of Campylobacteraceae bacterium. Classification (GTDB taxonomy): domain Bacteria; phylum Campylobacterota; class Campylobacteria; order Campylobacterales; family Sulfurovaceae; genus UBA1140. The sequence goes on along the minus strand of JALSHP010000138.1, from coordinate 2,813 downwards.
AAAGAAGAAATCAAAAAAGAAGAATTAAAACAAGCAGAACTAAACAAAGTAGACGAGATTGAAGCCAAAGAGAGCAATGCCACTAAAGCGTAAAGGCTTTTTGCATATGCTCTTTAATCTCTTCAAATGAGTATCTTCCCTCACAAAAATATTCTGAAGCAATCACCCCTTGATAGAGTAACATGTCAGAGCCATCTTTTGTTGGTTTGTCATGTTGTTTTGCAAACTTCAAAAATGGTGTCTCTTTTCCATAAATAACATCAACAGACGCTTGGGCATGGGGCATAACTTTTTCCAAAATCTCTAAAGGGCAGGGGAGTTCGTTGTCTTCTAATCCTGCTGAAGTCATATTAACAATTAAGTCATAGGTGTTAGTTTGTTCTTTAAAACTCTCAAAAGTATAAGTGTCAAATCCCATCTCTTCAAAGTATGCTAAACGACCAGCACTACGGTTTAAGATACTCACTTCATACCCCGCATCTTTTAAAATAACTGAGGTAGATTTAGCTGTACCACCTGCTCCTAAAAAGAGTACGGTTTTAATATTTTTAAATTCTGAAATGGCTTTTAAAAAACCAGGTGCATCAGTGTTGTAACCAAATAGTTTTCCCTCTTTATGCACAATGGTATTAACGGCTCCTACTTTCTGTGCAAATGCATCTAGCTCATCACAAGCCTCAAAGGCAGCCTCTTTATGAGGAACGGTAATGTTCGCTCCTTTAATATTAAGGTCAAAAAACTTATTACGTAATTCTCTACCATCTTCTAATTTATAGCGTATGTAGGTAGCATCATGCTCTAAGCCCTGAAAGGTGAGGTTGTGCATAAGGGGTGATTTTGAGTGAGAGACAGGATTTCCAAATATGGTAAAGAGATGTTTCATGGCGATTCTTTTTTAATGATATTTTAGCGAAATAAATCTCTAAGAGACCACCTTAACTCAACTTATACTATAATGATTTTATAAAAGAGTTAAGAAATAGGGAGTAATCATTTGAAAATAGTATGGAGAATCTTAGGCTTTATCACCCTTGCTTTGGCTTTTTTAGGAGTAGCCTTGCCCCTTTTACCCACTGTTCCTTTTTTGCTCCTTTCAGCATTTTTCTTTTCTAAATCATCGCAACGTATGCATCAATGGCTCATAAGCCACAAACTCTTTGGGCAGATGATAGAAGATTGGCATGAACGCCGAGCCATTAGCCGTAAAGCGAAATATCTAGCCACACTCTCCATGGGCTTGGTACTAGGATTGTCGATTCTATTGGCTTTAAACCCTCTTGTCATTACCATACAGGCTCTTGTGTTGTCTTTGACCTTGTTGTTTATTTGGACGCGTTCAGATGGCTAATTTAAAAAATAAATGCTTTCTGATGAATTAAATTTCTCCTCTTCTTTAGCTTGGGACTTTTATTTTTTAAATGCTTATAGATTTGATATCGAGGGCTTATGGATAGGAAATCTTAGGAATGGGGTAAAATAATCCCATGCTTAGTATGGTAATATATTAATTTTTTCAAAGGAATGTAGCTAATTCCAACCCTAATCAAGAATCCAAATAAAAGTAGTAAAATACGATAAAAAATGCAAAATTTACTAGAGATATTCAAAGAAGAGATAAGCGAACAAGCAAGAGTACAAGGAAGAAAATATAATCTTCCCGTAGTGATGTATTTATCAGTGATAGCGATATTAATGGGAGCAAAAAATCCTATAGAAATATCAGTATGGATGAAAGAGAATGCAAAACGAAAAGAGATTAAAAAACTGTTAGGTGTTGAGTTTTTTCAAGCCCCAAAGAAGTCAAGACTTTATACCTTTTTTGAGATAGTTGATAAGGAAGAGTTGGAGAGAGCCTTTAGGCGTTGGATAGGAACATTTATCGAATTAAAAGGGGAAGAAGTAGTAGCTGTAGATGGGAAAGTTTTAAAAGGAAGTCGAAAGAAAGATAAGAAAGCAGTTTCAGTATTATCAGCAGTATTAGCAGAGAGTCAATTGATTATAGCTCATAAAGAGATAGCTAATAAATCAAATGAGATACCAGCACTTCAAGCTTTAATTGGAGAGTTAGATGAGACATTTTCGTATGGATTTGATGCGTTAAACACCCAAAAAAACGTTAGATGAGATACAAAAGAGTCAATCTCTCTTTGTAGCAAAAGTAAAGAAAAATCAGAAAGCTTTACTTGATACGGTTAAAGAAGTTGAAGAGTCTTCAGAAGTTAATAGCCATTACTCCTTTCAAATAGAACAAGCAGGAGATACGATTAAAAGAGAAGTATTCGTTTATAATAATTTTACTTTTCCTTGGAGTGGTGTGTTTATTCATACGATTATCAGAATTGATAAATCTGTCAATGGTAAAGAATGGAAAACCCATTACTACATCTCAAATGATAGAGGAAATGCTCAATACTTCTTAAAAAAAGTCCTTCAAGAATGGACTGTTGAAACCATGCACTTTTACAAAGATTGTGCGTTAAAGGAAGATAAGTGCAAGACCAATAAAGGTGCTTTCTCTTTCTCTATTTTAAGAAGTATTGTTCTCAATATTTTACATCTTAATAAAGTTCAAAATATCGGTCGTCAAATTACCATTAATCGCTATAGTTTGTCGGAAGCTTTGGCTCTTTTCTCTTTTGTTCGTTTAGAGTATGGTTTTTAGATTTTGGTTAGGGTTGGAATTAGCTATTTTAATAGACATTCCCACGGAAACCGTGGGAGTGGGTTAAGTTTAAGTTTTATTTCTTAAAAATGTTTGACCCCTTTTTTTGACCCCTTTTTTTATGGGTATTTAAAGTTTTAATTTATCAATC
>JALSHP010000137.1 GCA_026982175.1 Campylobacteraceae bacterium | reverse complement strand
AAAGACCAGCATGTTCTACTTCGCCACCATTAGAATTGAGTACTGTTTTAATACCTCTGGCTTCAATACCAACATATTTGTTAAAGTCATAACCGACTCTTGCCATACCACCTATAGTATTATCAACTTCTCCTGGACCACAACCACTTGTTGTTGTAGTACAGTTTGATTTATATCTAGCTCCTGAAATACCAAGACCTGCATAGAAACCACTTGGGTTAATATCTTTAACAGGGACAGGAGCAATAACTACTGGAGCTGGTTCAACTACAACTGGAGCTGGTGTAACAATAGGTGCTGCTTCGACAACGGGTGCTGGTTCAACATATGGTTCAACATAAGGAGCTGGTTCAACATATGGTTCAACATACTGTTCAGCCAATTGAACATCTTCCACCTCATAAGGGGTGACTACAGAAAAGTCTCCACCTGCATAAACAATATTTCCAAGTGCTAACAAAGTAACAACTGATAATGTAATTTTTTTCATATATATTCCTTTAAAATATTTAATTTATTATAACAATTTTAAACTTAAAATAATATTATAACTTCTACCTTTAACGGCAATTTTATAATATATTAATTTAACTTTAATATTAATTTTTAATTTAAAATATAATATAAATTAAAAATTATCTACTATATATAGACATATAAATAAACAGAAACAAATATTTTAAGGGATAAAAAATAAAAGAAGGAGAAGCATAAAATAAAAAGCCTACTAAAAATAGTAGGCTAGTAGAAATAAAAGTTAAAAACTATTAGCTTCTTTTAGCAATAATTTCTTTGGCAACATTGGCAGGAACTTCATCATAGTGATCGAATTCCATAGCATAAGTCGCACGACCTTGAGTCATTGAACGTAAGTCAGTTGAGTAACCGAACATTTCTGAAAGTGGTACAAAAGCATCAACAATTTTGTTTCCTGCTCTGTCACCCATTCCACGAACAATTCCACGTCTTTTAGAAACATCACCAATAACGTCTCCCATGTAATCTTCTGGAACTTCCACTTCAACTTTCATCATAGGCTCTAAGATGAATGGGTCAGCTTCACGACAACCATCTCTGAATCCCATTGAACCAGCCAATTTAAATGCCATTTCAGATGAATCGACATCATGGTAAGAACCATCATAAAGTGTTACTTTAACATCTTCAACAGGGTAACCTGCTTGGATTCCTCTTGCCATTGACTCTTGAATACCTTTATTAACAGGTTGAATAAACTCTTTTGGAACAACCCCACCTTTAACAGCATCAACAAACTCATAACCAAAACCAGCTTCTTGTGGCTCAATGTGTAAGTAAACATGACCAAATTGTCCACGTCCACCAGATTGTTTAGCATATTTGTACTCTTTTTTCACTGCATTTCTAATACCTTCACGGTAAGAAACTTGTGGTGCACCAACTTCAGCTTCAACTTTAAACTCTCTTTTCATTCTATCAACAAGAATTTCAAGGTGAAGTTCACCCATTCCTGCAATAATAGTTTGACCAGACTCTTCATCAGTACTTACACGAAAAGATGGATCTTCTGCTGCTAATTTTCCTAGAGCCATACCCATTTTTTCTTGGTCAGCTTTTGTTTTTGGCTCAACAGCAACAGAGATAACTGGATCTGGGAAATCCATTCGCTCTAGTACTACTTTGTCTGATCCATCACACAGAGTATCACCAGTAGTTGTACTTTTAAGACCAACAACCGCACCAATTTCACCAGCGTAAATTTCATCAATCTCTTCACGTCTAATCGCATGCATTTTCATGATTCGACCAATACGCTCTTTTTTGTCTTTGGTTGAGTTATGCACATATGAACCAGACTTTAAAGAGCCACGGTAAACACGAATAAATGTCAACTGTCCAACAAAGGGATCGGTCATAATCTTAAACGCCAATGCAGCAAATGCACCATCATCAGTAGATGGAACTTCAACTTCAACTTCTTCATCATCCATCATTGTACCCTTAATAGCAGCACACTCAACAGGAGATGGGAGATAAGCAACAACAGCGTCAAGCAGTGTTTGAACCCCTTTGTTTTTAAAAGCAGTTCCTGGAAGCATTGGTACAACATGCATACCAATACAAGCTGCTTTAATTCCAGCTACAATCTCATCTTCAGAAAGCTCTTCACCCTCCATGTATTTTTCCATAAGCTCTTCGTTACCATCAACTTCAGAGATACCTTCAATGAGTTTTTCTCTCCACTCATCAGCTTGGTCTTGAAGTTCAGCACGAATATCTTGTACATGGTAGTTAGAACCCATCTCTGCATCTTGATCCCAAATAACCTCTTTCATTTTAACAAGGTCAACAACACCTTCAAAGTTCTCTTCTGCTCCAACTGGAAGTTGAATTACAAGAGGGTTACCTTTGAGTCTGTCTCTAATTTGTCTCTCAACTTCTAAGAAATCAGCCCCTGTTCTGTCCATTTTGTTAACAAATACAAGTGATGGTACACCATAACGGTTTCTCTGTCTCCATACTGTTTCTGATTGTGGTTGAACCCCACCAACAGCACAAAACACTGAAACAGCACCATCAAGAACTCTCATTGAACGTTCAACTTCAATCGTAAAGTCAACGTGACCTGGGGTGTCAATAATGTTAATTTGTTTACCTAACCACTCACAAGTAGTAGCAGCAGAAGTAATGGTAATACCTCTCTCTTGCTCTTGCTCCATCCAGTCCATTGTCGCTGCACCATCGTGAACTTCACCGATTTTATGCTCAACACCTGTATAGAAAAGAATTCTTTCAGTTGTTGTTGTTTTACCAGCATCAATGTGTGCTGCAATACCAATGTTTCTTACGTCTTCGAGTTTATGTGTTCTTGCCATAATCTATTCCCTTACCATCTATAGTGAGCAAATGCTTTGTTTGCTTCAGCCATTCTATAAGTATCTTCTTTCTTTTTGAAAGCAGAACCTTTATCAGTTGCAGCGTCCATAAGCTCATTTGAGAGACGCTCAACCATAGTTCTCTCATTTCTTTTTCTAGCAGAATCAATTAACCATCTAATAGCAAGTGTTTGCTGTCTAACTGGTCTAACTTCGATAGGTACTTGGTACGTTGCACCACCTACACGTCTACTTTTTACTTCCATTGCAGGTTTAATGTTATCCATTGCCTTATTGAATACATCAATCCCTTTTTCACCAGATTTCTCTTCAATTCTTTCAAGTGCTGCATACATAATTTTTTCTGCAGTTACTTTTTTACCATCTAACATTACGGCATTTACAAACTTTGTTAAAACTTTTGAACCATGTACTGGATCTGGCAATACTGGTCTTACGGGAGCTTTTCTTCTTCTCATATTCTATTTTTCCTTATATCTTCAATCGTCTAAATTGATTTACTCAATCTTTATCCCCTAAGGTTATCATCTCTAAAGATGTTGATAAAAACTGCTTAAAGCTTATCTCAAAGCTCACACTTATTTTAATCTAAAAGCTAATAAATTAACTATTTTTTAGGTTTTTTTGTACCGTATTTAGAACGGGCAACGGTTCTACCGTTAACACCAGATGCATCCAATGCACCACGAACAATATGATATTTAACACCAGGTAAATCTTTAATTCTACCTCCACGTACCAATACGATTGAGTGTTCTTGAAGGTTATGACCCTCTCCACCGATGTATGAGATTACTTCAAATCCACTTGTCAATCTAACTTTGGCAACTTTTCTTAAAGCTGAGTTAGGTTTTTTTGGAGTTGTTGTGTAAACTCTAGTACATACACCTCTTCTTTGAGGACATTTTTCTAATGCAGGTGATTTTGATTTTTTCACTTGCTTTTTACGTTCTTTACGAACCAATTGGTTAATTGTAGGCAATACAATTCCTTTCTGTTAGTTTTTTTTGAAATCTGGGCAGGAAAGCCCCAAAAAAGCGTGGTCTATACGCACTTTCGGGACATTCATGCTTAGAAAATGGTGCATATTATACCCAAATAGGCTTTATTTATAATTTTAAAAGCTATAATTATTGCCATAAACATAAAGGAAGAAAACAGATGGAACACTTTTTTACCTGCCCTTACTGCTGGGAAAGAATTTCAATGATATTAGAAAGCGAAGAAGAAACTTCTGATTATATAGAAGATTGTGAGGTTTGTTGTCGTCCCATAGAGTTAAAGTTTAAATTTTTAGGAGAACGTTTAGTCAATTTTGAAGCAAAACAGATGGAAGGCATTTAAACTTGTTACGACGTTAAACGTCGTAACAAAGAGGAAAAGACTTATTCCTCTTCTTCAGCTTCAATGAACTTGATACCTTCAATGTCAACCATTCCTGTTCCCACAGGGATAAGCCGACCAATAACAACATTCTCTTTTAAATCTTCTAACATATCTACTGTACCTGCAATAGAAGCAGAAGTAAGTACTTTTGTTGTGTCTTGGAATGACGCAGCTGAGATAATGGAATCTGCTCCAACCGCTGCTCTGGTAATACCAATCAACAATGGTTCAGCAATCGCTGCTTCACCAAATAGTTTAACCACTTTTTGATTTTCTAACTTAAATTTCTTTTTAGAAATCAAATCATTGTCAATAAACTTAGAATCACCACCATCAACCACTTTGACTTGACGCATCATTTGAGAGACCACAATTTCAATGTGTTTATCAGAGATATTAACCCCTTGACGACGATAAACCATCTGAACCTCTTCAACAATGTACTCATACAACGCTTTTTCTCCAAGTGTTGCCAATACATCATGAGATGAGATTGTACCATCGGTCATCTTCTCACCTGTGTGTACAAAGTCACCATCATTTACCACAACAGTACGTTGTTTGTCAACAAACTGCTCAACAGGTGTTCCATATTCAGGGGTAATAATAATACGTTTTTTACCTCTAAGTGGCTTTCCAAAGGCAATCGTACCATTAATTTTAGCAATTAATGCAGGGTCTTTTGGTCGACGTGCTTCAAAGAGTTCAGATACTCTTGGAAGACCTGAAGTAATATCGCTTGACTTTTGAGCTGCTTTTGGTGTTTTTGCCAAAATATCTGCAATCCCCACTTTTGCCCCATTTTGAACATAGATAGAAGTTTTAGGATCTAAAGCATAGGTAATCAGCTCACCATCATCAGTCGCCAAAATAATCGCTGGGTTATAAGCCGTTGGAATATATTCATTCAATGTCAATCGGCTTTCACCTGTTAGCTCATCAACTTGTTCAACAACTGTAACACCTGGAATAATATCTTCAAACTTCACCGTACCATTGGCTTCAGCAATCATTGGTTCAGAATATGGATCCCATTCTGCAATAACCACTTGCTCTTGTGTCGCTGCATTGGCAATCAAATCACCACGTGAAATAACAATATTATCATCAACAGAGATAACTGAACCTCTAGCAATATAATGTCTTGCCGCTTCTCTCTCATTTTCATCAACTACTACCGCAAAAAGACCTTTTTCAGAAATCACTTTTCCTTTAGAAATAGTCTCAATTCGCTCAAGATAATCCCCTTTAAGCAAGAAGAACTTCACTGTCCCTTTGGCATCAGCATGAATATCTTGTGTAATAGGTGCACCATCTTCAACTGTAAGTTCTGAAGCAAAAGGAATACGTGCAGGAACTGACCATGCCTCTTTAATCACTTCAATAATAGAATCACCCTCTTCAATAATCTCACCATCTTGGAATGGAATAAAGATTTTACCATCTACTTTTCCACCAACACCTGCGAGTTCATTGGTCTTAGCAATGTCATTTTTTCTAACCGTATAACGTTGTTCTTTTGCTCCTTGCTGTACCCTTAAAACAATCTCATCGTGTGCTGTCACAATGCTTAATTTACCACGAGTAAGTGATTTTACTTTAGGCTCAACCAAAAGCACCCCTGCATTTCTTCGGTTTGAGACGAGCAGTTTACCTTCAGAGTTTTTGTTAACATTTAGGTTGTAATAACGAATAAACCCTTCTTTGTTCGCAATAACTTGACGCTCCTCTTTACCAGCCGTTGCCGTTCCCCCTGTATGGAAAGTACGAAGTGTAAGTTGGGTTCCAGGCTCACCAATTGATTGGGCTGCAACAACCCCCACTGCTTCACCACGTTTAACAATCTTGTTTTCGGCCATGTTAAGACCGTAACATTTTGCACAAATACCCTTTTGTGCTTTACAAGTAACAGAAGTTCTGATATTTACCGAACGAACACCTGATTCAGAGATCAGTCTGGCTCTTGGCTCATCAATCATTGTTCCCTCACTTACCAATACTTCTGAAGTGATAGGGTCAATAATGTCTTGTGCAATTACCCGTCCATAAACTCTATCTGAAAGTGGTTCAATCAGCTCATTCCCCACATAAATATCTGAAACATCAACACCCTCATGCGTTCCACAATCATGCATAACTACTTTAACATTTTGTGCAACATCAATCAATTTTCTAGTCAAGTACCCTGCACTCGCTGTTTTCATCGCAGTATCGGCAAGACCTTTTCTTGCTCCGTGTGTTGAAATAAAGTATTCAAGTACATTTAGACCCTCACGGAAGTTAGAGGTAATCGGTGTCTCAATAATCGACCCATCCGACTTCGCCATTAGCCCCCTCATTCCTGATAGTTGTCTAATTTGAGCAGCCGAACCCCTAGCCCCTGAATCTGCCATCATGTGAACGGAGTTAAATCCATCTTTATCTACTTTAATCAAAGCCATAAGGTCAGAGGCTACTGAGTTGTTGGTATCTGTCCAAATATCAATAATCTTATTGTAACGCTCTTGCTCCGTTAAGAGACCTTTACCAAACTGCTTTTGAATCTCAATCACTTCTTCTTTAGCTGTATCAACCGTTGCATACTTTTGCTCTGGTACTTGAATATCATCAATAGAGATTGAGACCCCTGATTTGGTCGCATATTTAAACCCAATATCTTTTAAATCATCAAGGAATGTTGAGGTATGAGAAATCCCACTGTGTGCATAGATATAATCAACCAATGCCCCAATGTCTTTTTTCTTTAAGACTTTATTCCAGTATGACTCAGGAACATAGTCTGGAATAATCGCTTTTAAGATAATTCTACCTGCTGTGGTATTGACAATCTTACCATTAACAACGGTTCTAATTTTCGCATTTAAATCCAATCCACCTTGCTCATTGGCAATCATAATCTCATCAACATTGGCAAAAAGTTTATGCTGACCTATGACATCTTCTTTTACCAAACTGAGGTAATAAAGCCCTAAAATCATATCTTGTGAAGGAACGGCAATCGCTTTACCAGAAGCTGGAAGCAAAATGTTCATAGACGCTAACATCAAGATTTTAGCTTCAGCAATCGCTTCATCAGATAAAGGAATATGTACCGCCATTTGATCCCCATCAAAGTCGGCATTAAAAGCAGCACACACTAACGGGTGAAGTTGAATTGCTTTACCATCAATCAGTTTTGGATGAAAAGCTTGAATTGACAATTTATGCAGTGTTGGTGCACGGTTAAGGAGTACAGGGTGACCATCAACCACATCTTCCAAACACTCCCACACTTCATTTTGTTTGGTTTCAATCATCTTCTTAGCTTGTTTAAGCGTCGTCGCATATCCACGCTCTTCAAGTTTCGCCATAACATGAGGTTTAAAGAGTTCAAGTGCCATAATTTTTGGCAATCCACACTCATCCATTTTAAGGCTAGGTCCTACAATAATTACCGAACGTCCAGAGAAATCGACCCGTTTACCAAGAAGGTTTTGTCTAAATCGTCCTTGTTTACCTTTAATTACTTCTGAAAGTGATTTAAGTGGTCTTTTGTTTGCCCCTTTTACAGAGTTTCCTCTTCGTCCATTATCAAAAAGTGCATCAACTGACTCTTGAAGCATTCTTTTTTCATTTCTAACAATAATTTCAGGTGCATCAAGTTCAACCAATCTTTTAAGTCTTTGGTTTCGGTTGATAACCCTTCTATAAAGGTCATTTACATCTGAAACGGCAAACTTACCTCCATCAAGACTTACCAAAGGTCTAAGGTCTGGTGGCATAACAGGTAAAATAGTGAGCATCATCCACTCTGGTCTGTTTCCAGAATTTAAAAATGACTCAATGACTTTCAAACGTTTAACAATGGTCTTCTTTTTAGCTTCTGATTTAGTTGCTAAAATATCTTCTTTGAGTCCTGCGAACATCTCTACTAAATCTAAATCAGCTAGAAGTTCTTGAACAACTTCTCCACCCATTCGAGCATCGAGTCCTGAATCTTCAAAACGGCTTGAAATAGATTGATACTGCTCTTCGTTAAGCACATCAAATTTAGCCAAAGGTGTTGCACCATCAGAGTCATAACAAGCTTCACCTGGCTCTTTTACAATGTACGCTTCATAATAGAGTACACGTTCAAGGTCTTTCATCTTCACACCCAAAAGTGTCCCAATACGTGATGGTAATGAAGAGACATACCAAATATGTGCCACAGGAGCAACTAAGTCAATGTGACCCATTCGGTTACGTCTCACTTTAGAGGTGGTTACTTCAACCCCACATTTTTCACAGAGTACGCCTTTGTAACGCATCTTTTTATATTTTCCACAAAGACACTCATAGTCTCTAACTGGTCCAAAAATTTTGGCACAAAAAAGACCATCTCTCTCGGGTTTTAGCGTTCTATAGTTAATGGTTTCTGGTTTTTTTACTTCACCATAAGACCATGACATTACTTTTTCAGGACTGGCAACTTTAAGTTGCATCGCCATAATGTCTTTTGGTCGCTCTTCTTTGCTTAAATCAATTGGGTGTAAGCCTTCTAAAAAATCACTCATTATGCATCTACCTCTCTATCTTTTTCAAATAAGTCAACATCAAGTCCAAGGGCTTGAAGCTCTTTTGTAAGTACGAACATCGTTTCAGGTACACCTGATTCTGGTACGCTCTCACCTCTTGTAATGGCTCTATATGCTCTGGTACGTCCATCAACATCATCAGATTTAATGGTAAGCATCTCTTTTAGAATATGTGACGCACCATATGCTTCCAATGCCCAAACTTCCATCTCTCCAAATCGCTGTCCACCAAAGAGTGCTTTACCACCAACTGGTTGTTGTGTTACAAGCGAGTAAGGACCTGTTGAACGGGCATGAACTTTTTCATCAACTAAGTGGTGAAGTTTTAACATATACATGTATCCAACGTTTACACGCTCAATCATCTTTTCACCTGTTTTACCATCGTAAAGTTCTGTTTTACCATCAGCATCAAGCTTAGCCAATTCAAAGAGTTTATCAAACTCCTCTTTATCTGTACCTTCAAATACAGCTGCCCCAAACTTAACCCCATTTGCCCAATCTCTAGCATAAATGAGTAGCTCATCATCTGTTAACTTATCTAAAGTCTCTTTAGCATTCATAAGTTTAGCCACATCAGCAATCTCTGCCATTTTAGCTCTAAGGTCACTTATCATGCTATCTTTATGCTCATCAAACATGCTTTGAATCTGCTCACCTAAGTTCTTAGCAATCATCCCTAAGTGAACTTCAAGAATTTGCCCAATGTTCATACGTGATGGAACCCCTAGTGGGTTCAAAATAATATCAACTGTTTTACCTTCTTTGGTGTATGGCATGTCAATTTCAGGAACAATATTGGAAACAATACCCTTGTTTCCGTGACGACCCGCCATTTTATCCCCAACTTTTAACTTACGTTTAGTCGCAATGTAAATCTTAACAAGCTTAGTAACACCATTTGGTAAGATGTCATCTTTTTCTAAAATACTCAACTTCTCTTCATGTGCATCTTTAAGCTTTTTCTTTTGTCTTTGGAAATAATTCTTAGTTGAATTGTATTCAGACTCAATGGAGGAATCATAAGAACTCACCACAGATTTTAAAGCAAAACGGTTCACTTTTAAAATCACTTCAGCAGGAATTGAATCTCCTGCTTTATAATCAACTTCAGCCACTGTTACATCTGAATTTAGTGTTGCTTGTGAAAGAAGTGCTGCCACACGAAGAAGTTCTTCTTTATCAATCATTAACAATTTATCATGATGCTCTGAATCTAAAACAGCTTTCTCTTCCTCATAAGACTGAATGGCTCTCTCATCTTTGTCTTGACCTTTTTTGATAAAGACTTTAATATCAACAACCACCCCTTGCATAGAGGCTTTACAGTAGAGAGATTTATTCACAACATGACCTGCTTTGTCTCCAAAGATGGCACGTAATAGTCGCTCTTCTGGTGTTGGTTTAATCTCCCCTTTAGGCGAAACTTTACCAACTAAAATCATTCCTGGTTTCACATGGGTTCCAAGTTTAACAATTCCAGAGTCATCTAAATGTGCTAATTCATCTTCACGAATATTTTGAATATCTCTTGTAATTTCTTCTGTACCATGTTTAAGTTCTCTAGCTTCCGTCTCTACTTCATAAGTATGAACTGATGTAAAAGTGTCTTCTCTTAGAATTTTCTCTGAGATAATAATCGCATCTTCGTAGTTGTATCCATACCAAGGCATAAAGGCAACACGCATGTTCTTACCAATGGCAAGTTCACCCATGTCCATGTTTGGTCCATCAGCAATCACTTCTCCTGCTTTTACAACTTGCCCTACTTTAGCCGTTGGAGACTGCGTAAACGTTGTGTTTTGGTTGGTACGCATATTTTTTTCCATTGGATAATGGTCAATATACACGCCACCTTCATCTTCTCCTAAAATATAGATATTTTTAGAGTCAACTTTCTCAATTTTTCCTGGACGTTTAGCTTTGACTGATTCCCAAGCATCACGTGAAACAATGGCTTCCATACCTGTACCCACCACTGGGGCATCGGTTCTTAAAAGTGGTACTGCTTGACGTTGCATGTTAGAACCCATTAAGGCACGGTTGGCATCATCATGCTCCAAGAAAGGAATAAGTGCCGCGGCTGAACCAGAAACCATGAGTGGAGAAATGTCAATAAGGGTTACTTTTTTAGTTTCATTTAATAAAATTTCCCCATTACAACGTGTCTCAATTAGTTCATCAACAATCACTCTATCCACAATTTTTGTAGAAGCTGGTGCAATAACCAAATCTTCTTCTTGTGTCGCTGTCAAATAAACAATCTCATCTTGAATTACCCCATCAATTACTTTGTTATAAGGTGCTTCAATAAATCCTAACTCATTTACTTTGGCATAAGTAGCAAGGGTGTTAATTAGACCAATGTTTTGTCCCTCTGGTGTCTCAATTGGACAGATACGACCATAGTGTGTTGGGTGAACATCCCGAACCTCAAAACCTGCTCTCTCTTTAACAAGACCACCCTCACCTAGTGCTGAAAGTCTTCTTTTATGTGTTACTTCAGAGAGTGGATTGGTCTGATCCATAAACTGTGACAATTGCCCTGACGAGAAGAACTCTAAAATAGTATTGGTAATCATTTTAGAGTTTACCAAGTCATGAGGCATAAGTTCGTCAAGTTGACCAGAGATAGTCGTCATCTTGTCTCTAATGGCCTTTTGCATTTTAGTAAGTCCGTTATATAACTCATTACCAAGAAGCTCCCCAATGGCTCTAATTCTTCTGTTTCCTAAGTGATCTCTATCATCAATATGACCTGAACCATTTTTAACTTTTGAGAGATATTTAACCGTGTTAATAATATCTTCCGCTGTCATTACAGTAATATAGTCTGGAATATCAAGCCCTAATTTATGGTTCATTTTCATTCGACCAACTTTGGTTAAATCATAACGCTCTGGGTCAAAGAAGAGTTGTCGTAAGAAGTTTTTAGCCGCTTCAGCTGTTACAGGTTCACCTGGACGCATCACTTTATAGATACGAATAACTGCCAATTGATTTTCATCTTCAATCTCTTCAGTTTGCTTCAATAATCTAAGTGACTCTTGGTCTGCAATAAATGATTTAATAATTGAATCATCAGCACCTTCAGCCAAGTCATCAGCAATGTGAAAAGATTCAACTCCTGCATCAATAAGCTTTTTAAGTTTAAGCTCATCCATACCTGTAACAACATCAAAAAGAACTTCACCACTCTCTTGGTCAACCACTGGTTTGGCTAAGTGTCTCTCAACCAATACATCAAGAGGATACTCTACCCATTCAAGCCCATCATCTAAAAGTTTTTGCGCTTTTTTCTTGGTTAATCTTTTTGCGGCTGCAATAACAATATTTCCATCAAGGTCACGTACTTCATAAGGTGCCCGTCCTGTAAAATCATCTACAGAAAATTTCGTAACAAAACGATTGTCTTTAACAAAAATCTCTTTAGATTCATAGAACATCTTCATGATGTCCTCTTTAGAGTAGTCTAAGGCTCTAAATAAAATGGTTACAGGGATTTTTCTTCTTTTGTTAATTCTTGCATATAAAATATCTTTTGCATCATACTCAAAATAAAGCCATGAACCACGGTCTGGAATAATTTGAGCAGAGTAGATAAGTTTATTAACCACCGTCGTTGCTTCTTCTTCTTTGAAGATAACCCCAGGACTTCGGTGAAGTTGGTTAACCACAACTCTCTCAACACCATTAATAATAAATGAAGTTCTATTGGTCATAAGAGGAATGTCTCTTACATAAACAGCTTGTTCTTTAATCTCTTTGGGGTCTAACTTCTCACCTGTTTTTTCATCTCTGTTCCAAATGGTCAAAGCAATGTTCATTTTTAAAGATACCGAGTAGGTTAATCCACGTTCCATACACTCTCTAATGGTATATTTAGGCTGTACAATATCAGAGCCTTTATATTCTAAAGAGAGTCTATTTTGATGGTCATGCAGTGGGAAAACTGAACGGAAAACTTTTTCAATGGTAGATTCAGAACGATTTTTAGCATCAATCATTAAGAAATCATCATATGATTTTTGTTGTAGTTGAAGTAAGTTAGGAACAGGAATCTGTCGAGGAGTTTTAGAAAAATCGACTCTTAGTCTATTTCCAGAATGTAAAGTATTTAACATGGGCGAACCTTATATTAGTATGTTTATGTTAAGTGGTTAATGTATCGATATACAAAAAAACTATTCAAAAGAGTATTTAAAAAAATACTTATAAAATAGCTTATCTATATATCCACAAAATAGTTCATTTAAAATTTAATTGATTTTTACATAGTTACTAATGCTATGTAAGAAAATATAATCTACTGTTACTAATGCAGTAGAAGAAAGGGTCTAAATATTTTTAAACTTTCAAATGGATAGAATCCATTTGAAATGAATAAGTCAAAAAGACTTATTTAAGCTCACAAGAAGCACCAGCTTCTTCGATTTGTTTTTTCATCTCTTCAGCTTCGTCTTTTGCAACACCCTCTTTAAGAGTTGTTGGTACTTCTTCTACTGCTGCTTTAGCTTCTTTAAGTCCAAGACCTGTAATCGCTCTTACTACTTTAATAGCATTGATTTTTTTGTCACCAGCTGCTGTAAGAACAACATCAAAGTCTGTTTTCTCTTCTGCTGCTGCTCCACCTGCATCTCCACCACCAGCTACTACTGTAGCTTGTGCAGATACACCGAAATGCTCTTCAAATTCTTTTACAAGCTCAGAAAGCTCAAGTACTGACATATTTGAGATAAATTCTAAAACGTCTTCTTTAGTTGTTGCCATTTTTAATTCCTTAAAATTCTATATTTTTTTAATGATTTAATTATCATTACATTCAATTTAATATCTATCTTTTAACAAGACAAATAAAACTACGCTTCTTCTTCAAGTTTAGTTGCTAAAGCACTCATACCAATGGTAAAGTTTTGTACTGGAGCATTCCAAGTATTAAGTAACATACCAAGAAGTTCATCTCTTCCTGGAAGTTTAGCCATAGCATTAATAGTAGCGATGTCTGCAACTTTAGATTCAATAACCCCAGCCTTGATTGAGAAATTATCTTTATTTGCAATAGCAGATTTATCAGCTACTTTACAAGTAGCTATCTGGTCTTCACCCCAAATAAAGATATTGGTATCGACAAGTTCCATCACTTCACAGTTTGCATTTTTAAGGGCAATCGCTGCAAGGGTGTTTTTTATAACACGAACTTGTACATCATTCTCTTTAGCTAAGTTTCTAACACCTTCTAATGCTTCCACTGTCATACCTTTGTAATCACATACGATTACAGCACCTTGATCAGCAAAAGCACCACTAAGTTCTTCAACAATAGCTTCTTTTTCAATTCTAGTCATTTTTTCTCCTTTCGACCTCTAAAAGGGTAAACAAATAGGGGTCAGGCTTAAGTCTGACCCCTATCTGTTTAACAAACTTTTTTAAAAGTTATCTATTAAGCTTTCGCCCCTATTATCTTTAGTCTAGATTATTTATGCAAAGCATAAAGCAAAAGATAAAAAGGGGTTAAACTTAAGTTTGACCCCTTTTTATCCTAAGCTTTAGGCTCTACGCCTTCATCTCTAAAAGTTCAGCAGTATCTAAAGTTACTGATGGACTCATTGTTAATGATAATGCACCATTTAAGATATATCTACCTTTTGCAGAAGCTGGTTTAACTTTGTTAATTGTCTGCATAAATGTCTCTAAATTCTCTTTGATCTTATCAGCACCAAAAGATACTTTTCCAATTCCTGCATGAATGTTACCTTTTTTGTCCGTTCTAAAGTTAACTTTTCCACCTTTGGCTTCAGTTACGGCTTTAGTAATATCCATGGTAACTGTTCCTGTTTTAGGGTTAGGCATTAAACCTTTTGGTCCTAAAATTCTTGCTACTTTACCCAATGTTCCCATCATATTAGGCGTTGCAATTACTGTATCAAAATCAATATTTCCTGCTTGAATTGACTCAATTAAATCATCAGCACCAACCAAATCAGCTCCTGCAGCTTTAGCTTCATCGGCTTTTTCATCTTTTGCAAATACAGCTACTCTTACTGTTTTACCTGTACCATTTGGAAGGACAACTGAACCTCTTAACATTTGGTCTGCATGTCTTGGGTCAACATTTAAGTTAAGTGCTACTTCAACAGTCTCATCAAACTTTGCTGATTTTAATTCAGAAAGTAGTGCTGTAGCTTCATCAATACCATATTTTTTTTCAGCTTCAACTTTTTCTAAAAGTGCTGTTCTTTTTTTATTTACTTTTTTTGCCATTTGTTTCTCCAGCGATATAAATCTCCCACGTTTTCAGTGGTATATTGGTCAAATTGACCATTAAGTCATTCGATAAATCGAATTAACCAGCAATCTCAACACCCATTGAACGACAAGTACCTGCAATAATTTTTGCAGCCATCTCTTTGTCATCGGTATTTAAATCAACAATTTTTTTCTCAACAATCTCATCAATTTGAGCTGCTGACAATGTTGCTACTTTATTAATAATAGGGTTATCAGTCCCTTTTTTAATGTTTGCAGCTTTCATAATAAGTTCAGATGCAGGTGGTTGTTTTGTCTCAAAAGTAAAAGATTTGTCAACATATACTGTTACTACTACTGGAATTTTGAACCCCATTTTATCTTTTGTTCTTTCGTTAAATGCTTTACAGAATTCCATAATATTTACACCACGTTGACCAAGTGCTGGTCCAACAGGTGGTGATGGATTAGCTGATCCAGCAGGAATCATCATTTTAAAACGTTCGCTTACTTTTTTTGCCATCATTGTCTCCTTAGATTAAATAGTCATTTATTTAGTATTAAATAAAAACTTGAATAATAAAAATGTTTTTTTATTATTTAAACTTTTAGTTCAAAGTTAAAATAGAGCTAGCATAGAGATTCTACTAGTTCTATTGAATAATTATATTATTTTTTCTACTTGTGTATAGAGAATCTCGACTGGGGTATTTCTACCAAAAATTGAAACATTTAGTTTTAACTTTCCATGGTCTAAATCGTACTCATCAACCATGCCTGTAAAGTTAGAAAATGGACCATCGACAATACGTACCATTTCGCCTTTTTCAAAGTCAACTTTAGGTCGTGGAGCTGATTTCTGCTCCATTTTTTCTAAAATCACTTTAATATCTGCTTCACTAAGTGGTGTGGCAGTTTTTCCCTCTCCAATAAAACGTGAAACACGTGGAAGAGACTGTACTTTGTGCCAAAGTGATGTGTCTAAATCTACATGAGCAAAAACATAACCAGAATAAAGCACACGCTCTGTTATTTTTTTCTCACCTTTTTTAACTTCAATCACTTCCTCTGTTGGGACAATAATAGACTCAACTTGGTCTTCAATCCCATTTTCAACAGCTAAAAGCTCAATACCTTTTTTTACAGCTTGTTCAGAACCTGAATAAACCTGTATTGCATACCATTGAAATGCCATCTTAACCTACTACTGAAGTTACGATAGATGACATAAGTAAATCAACTAATGCTAAAAATATTGATATGACTGTTACCACAATAAAAACTGCAAAGAATGCTTGTCTTACTTGTGTTTTTGTTGGAAAGATAACTTTTTGAATCTCTTCTTTAACGTGTGCGAAATATGTTGTTAATTTTCCCATTGTATTTACCTTTTAAATTTTACCGTTTTATATTTACTATTATTTGTGGCAGGCCAAGAGGGACTCGAACCCCCGGCACCTGGTTTTGGAGACCAGTGCTCTACCAACTGAGCTATTGGCCTAAGAATAAGAGAGAGTAAAGACTCTCTCTAGTAGAGAAGAAACTATAATTACAGTTTCATCTCTTTATGTGTCGTATGACATTTACACCATTTACAATACTTTTTTAAAGCAAGTTTTTCAGCAGTGTTTCTTTTATTCTTAGTAGTATGATAGTTACGTCTTGTACACTTCTCACACCCTAAGTGAATAGTTTCTCTCATGATAACTACTCAATAATTTCAGCAACAACACCAGCACCAACAGTTCTACCACCTTCACGGATAGCAAACTTAGTACCTTGCTCAAGAGCAACTGGGTTGATGAGTTCAACTGTAATAGTAACGTTGTCACCAGGCATAACCATCTCAACACCCTCAGCAAGTGTGATTGAACCAGTAACATCTGTTGTTCTTACATAAAACTGTGGTCTATAGTTGTTAAAGAATGGCGTGTGTCTACCACCCTCTTCTTTTTTAAGAATATAGACTTCAGCTGTAAATTTAGAGTGAGGAGTAATTGAACCTGGCTTACAAAGAACCATACCTCTTTCAACTGCATCTTTATCAATACCTCTGATAAGAACACCACAGTTGTCTCCAGCTTCACCACAATCCATCTCTTTACGGAACATCTCAACACCAGTTACGGTTGTTTTTTGGTTCTCTTTGATACCAACGATTTCAACATCGTTACCAATACAAACAGTACCTCTGTCAATTTTACCAGTTACAACGGTACCACGACCTTGAATAGTAAAGATATCTTCAATAGGCATTAAGAAATCTTTATCAGTTTCTCTTTTTGGTTCAGGAATATATCCATCTACTTCAGCCATAAGTTGGTAAATTTTTTCTGACCACTCTCCAGCTGTACCAGCTTTTGCTTCTTCAAGCGCTTGGAATGCAGAACCAGCAACGATTGGTGTATCATCACCTGGGAAATCGTACTCTGAAAGAAGTTCACGAACTTCCATCTCTACAAGCTCTAACATCTCTTCTTTATCTTCATCATCAAGTTGATCTTCTTTGTTTAAGAAAATAACGATGTATGGTACACCAACTTGTTTAGAAAGAAGAATATGTTCTCTTGTTTGAGCCATTGGTCCATCAGTTGCAGCAATAACAAGAATAGCACCATCCATTTGAGCAGCACCTGTAATCATGTTTTTAACGTAATCGGCGTGACCTGGACAATCTACGTGTGCATAGTGTCTTGTTTCTGTTTCATACTCTACGTGAGAAGTAGCAATTGTAATTCCTCTTTCTCTCTCTTCTGGAGCATTATCAATTTGATCATAATCCATAGTCGCTTGACCATTTTTAAGCCCTAAACACATTGTAATAGCAGCTGTTAGTGTAGTTTTTCCGTGATCGACGTGACCAATTGTTCCAATGTTAACATGGGGTTTGGTTCGTTCAAATTTTTCTTTAGCCATCTGAGGTCTCCTAAGTTTAATTTTTAAAATTTCGACATTATATCAAAAAGTTTTTTATATTGCTTTAAATAGCATAATATGGACAGAACTATTGTAATTATTAGAATATTTACAACACTTTTGTCCATATTTTAAGTGGGGCCCATAGTGAGACTTGAACTCACGACCTCTTCCTTACCAAGGAAGTGCTCTACCCCTGAGCCATATGGGCATATTTCTACTAATAATATTATAAAATCTTAAATAAGTGATTGATATTGATTGATAATGTGAAAGTAGTTTAAAAAAATTTCACATCAGCTTCCAGATTGCTTTGATACTATGGAGCGGGAAACGAGATTCGAACTCGCGACATCCTGCTTGGAAGGCAGGGGCTCTAGCCACTGAGCTATTCCCGCATCTATATCAAATATATAAATGGTGGTGAGTGAAGGATTCGAACCTTCGAAGACGTAGTCAGCGGATTTACAATCCGCCCTCGTTGGCCACTTGAGTAACTCACCATATTTTTATATTTCTGGTCAAACACTGATAAAATTTTAATGGAGCTGATGAAGGGACTCGAACCCCCGACCTGCTGATTACAAATCAGCTGCTCTAGCCAACTGAGCTACATCAGCACCATTCATTTAAAGTCATTCTTTAAATGGAGTCGAATTATAGACAAAAATAAAATCTATGTCAAGGGTTTAAATAAAAATAATCCTATTTTTTTTAAATTCGATATAATTCATTAAAAACAAGGTGTATTATGAAAATTCTTTTAGCCCCTAGTGAAACCAAACTTGAAGGAGGGAAAGAGAACTTTGACTTAGAATCTTTACTCTTTTCAGAACTTACTCCAACACGAAAAATCCTTTTGCATAAATATATTAATATCTTACAAAAAAATGACCAAAGTGAACTCTCTAAAATTTTTGGATTAAAAAAAGAGCGTGATATAAACTATCATAATAAAGAGATTATTCATGAACTCACCATGAAGGCTATTGAACGTTACACTGGGGTAGCATTTGATTACCTAAACTATAGAGAATTAGAAAATGAAGAAAAAATGTATATAGACAACAATGTCATTTTATGTTCTAATCTTTTTGGTTTTTTACGTGCTGATGATATGATTCCTGCATATAAACTCAAACAAGGAGTCGCCTTAGGTAATTTAAAACCTGAAAAGCTCTACAAAGAACAAAGCCATCTATTAGAAGCCTATTTGCAAGATGAAGATATTTTAGATTTACGTGCTGGATTTTATGATAAATTTTATAAGCCAACTAAGAATTACACCACTTTAAAGTTTATTAAGAATGGCAAAGTGGTCTCTCATTGGGCAAAAGCTTATCGAGGTATTGTTTTACGTGAAGTTGCAAAGTCAAATATAAATAACCTAGAAGAGTTTATGAAACTCTCTATAGAAAATTTAAGCATAGATGAAATTCAAACCAAAAAGAATAAAACAGAGATAATTTACACCATAGACAATTAATTGTCTATCTCTGCCAATAAAGCCCTAACTATCTCTCTGTCATCAAAATGAATTTTTTCTCCATTAATCTCCATCGTATCTTCATCCCCTTTACCAAGAATCATAAGAACTTCCCCCTCTTCTAACTCTTTAAGGGCTTCTTGAATGGCAAAAGCGCGGTCTACCATAGCACGTGTATTGCTTTGGTCTTTAATTCCTGATAATATATCTTGAAGTATCGTTTCAGGTACTTCTGAACGTGGATTGTCTGAAGTGACATAGACTTTTTTGGCAAATTTTGCCGCCACAGCCCCCATGCGTGGTCGCTTACTTTGGTCTCTATCGCCACCTGCTCCAAATACTACAGCTATTTCTCGGTCTTTCATGGAATCTAACACTTGAATCATCCCATCATCGGTATGGGCAAAGTCAACAATGACCAATGGGTTTTGAGAAACCACTTCCATTCGACCAGCTACCCCTGCAAAATTAGAGACAACTTCACATACTTCAGAGACATCTCGTCCTGTAAGCATCGTACAAGCTCCAATCGCCGCCATGAGATTAAAAAGATTAAACAGCCCCACCATTGGAGAGTGAAAAGTAGCTTCTGTACTTAAATGTTTAATCCCTGCGGTAATGCCTTGTTGAAGTGAAAAGGCCTGTACCTTAAAAGTAGCAGGTTCATCGACCCCATAACTCTGTGCATTTTTAGGATTATAAGTGATATTTTTAATGTCATCTTTGTTTAGAAGTTTGGGAGATTCGTCGGCAAAGAAGAGACTCTTCACCCGTCGATACTCTTCTACTGTTCCATGATAATCTAAGTGGTCAGAGGTGACATTGGTATGAATTTTTAATGCAAAATCAAGCCCTTCTATACGCTCTTGCTCAATGGCATGAGAACTCACTTCCATAATGAAGTAATTCCCCCCTTTCTCTTTCGCCACTTTCATTGCGGACAAAATATGTAAGATAGAGGGAGTAGTCATAGACTTCTCTTCTATGCGTTCCTCGTTAACAAAAAAACCTCGTGTTCCTAAAAGTGCAGGTTTTTCTCCTAAGTCCAATAAAAATGAGTAGATGGCTGCGGTGACTGTCGTTTTACCATTGGTTCCTGTTACCCCTACTACTTTTAAATCAGCTAATTGCCACTTAACAATAAGTTCTAAAGGGGTGATGTGACTAGGTTTTTCTTCTAATTGCTCAAAATATTTTCGATTTTGCACCGTTAAAAGAAATTGGGTTTTACTGCTAAGTACGCTTGTGTCATCGGTTAGATGTTCATAGCCATCTAAGTTATACTCTATTATCATTCAATATCTTTTTTAACTATTTTCTTGTTTATAAGCTTCTATTTTATGATAAAGCGTATAAATCTCTTGGTCATTGGCAAAACTATTACTTAAAGAGTCTAAAAACTGTGTTGCTAGTTCTATTTGACCTCGCTCAATAAGCAGACTAATAAAGAGAATGTATTCCTCTTTATTTTTCAAAATCACCCTTGTGGAAAACATAATATCTTCAAAAGCACGTTTAAAACTTCCACGGTTATCTATAAATTGTAAAAAATCTTCATAACTAATACCATCTTTATACTCTGCTTTATCTTCTTTGATATTTAAGATTTCAGCTACTTGCCCTTGGCTTACATCTAAAGTGGTCAATAAATTAACCATCACCTCATGGGCATCCTCTTGCTCTGTTTTAATAATTTGATAATAATCAAAAAGAGCTTGTGCCTCTTCTGCACTCTCTAACGCAATATCACAAAGATAGACACCCACTTCAGCATCTGAAGCAGTAGGGTATTCAGTTAACAGTTGTCCA